>JADGBV010000009.1 GCA_015231345.1 Planctomycetota bacterium | reverse complement strand
ACTCTTAATAATTCAAGTTTAGACACTCGACCTACATTAAAGAATGCATTAGTTCGTTTGTATAACCACTCATCTTTACGGAATCGTTTCTCTAAATTCTGCGCTTTAGTTTGTAGATTGACTAAAGATGTGAAGTCTTGAATGATATCGATACAAAAATCATCGAGAAATCTTTTAAAAGCGCGCATGTCGTAGATTAATGCCCTTTTGCCCATAACGTAATCTTCTCTCGATAAGTCTCTACCAAAACCTTTAAGTAGGGGTTGGCTCAAGCTAATGGTTGCAGAAGAATTAAAATCAGCTGTTACATCATTATTTTGGTTGCCTTTTAAGGCTAACTTAAATTGGCCACCTAAGCCTGACTTTTGAGTTAAAGTGAAATTTTGCGATTGGTTGGTCTTTTTTTGCGTATCTTCTGTTCCCGAAATAAGGTAAGAAAGTGAAGCAGCAAGTTGGGGGGTATAGGAGTGCCGAATCCCGTTAAATTTAAGGGCTTGGCTATTGAGAGTATCGCGTTTTTTCTGAATTGTTGGGTTTTGCAAAATGGCCAGGCCTAAGGTTTGAGAAATATTTAGTTTCTCTATCTTTTCAGGCGGGGGCTCGTGATGCAAATTCTGATCATCTATACCTTCGTATAATGGTACCTCAGTTTTTTTAAAGGCGTGTCTTATTTCCTTTTCTGCTTTATTTAGGTGGTAATCTTCAATTATATTGGCTTGAAGATTTCCGTGGCCTAGTAACCAGGTAAGAAAAATGATGAAAACACTTTTATTATGAGTGAATATTATCTTCATTTTGTGTTATTTAAAAGCAATATACTGTTAGTCCATAGTCAAGGTCGTATTATTTTCTAGCAATCATTTTTGTTCATTTTAAGTCGTTTTTATCTATATAAATTTTCTGCTGAAACTTGAAAAATCATATTATTTATTAGTTAATAGCTTATGAAAGTTAATTTCCATACCTTAGGCTGTCGACTGAATCAATCGGAGTCTGCCATATTAGCGCAGTCCTTTATTGATTCAGGATATGATTTGACTGATGATAAGTCACCATCAGATGTATGTGTGATCAATACCTGCACAGTGACATCAGTGAGTGATTCTAAGTGTCGAAATTCCATTAGAAAGCTTATTCGCAAGAATCCACAAGCCAGAATTGCCGTTATCGGCTGTTACGCTGAAGCGGGATTTGAGGAAATTAGTAGTATTGAAGGTGTGGACTTGGTGATTGGCAACGAAGAAAAGTTAAATTTACTCAAATACCTCCCTGAAGAAAAACTCGAAAAACCACGACTTGTGAAAGATAAAATAAGCAAAGACAGTTTTTCTATCGATACCATCGGCCAAGCCACAGGTCGAACCAGAGCCAGTTTAAAAATACAGGATGGCTGTGATTTTATTTGTAGTTTTTGTATCATACCACGCGTGAGAGGGCGGGCTAGGGGAAGAGATTTTGACAATCTCTTGGTGGAAGCAAAAGAACTTGTGGAAAGAGGCTATAAAGAGCTGGTTCTTACTGGCGTCAATATTGGCACATATGAAGTCGGTGGCAAGAATATTGAGCATGTGCTTGATGCGCTGAGTGAACTATACATCCCACGAATTCGCATTAGTTCAATTGAGCCCACAACGATCACCGAAGGGGTTTTAGATCGCATGGCTGACCCTAATCATAATTGCGTGCCTTATCTTCATTTGCCAATGCAATCGGGAAGTGATCGCGTGCTGAAGGCCATGAGAAGGCATTATTCTAAGGCTGAATACATTTCTTTTCTTTATCATGCTTACGACAAAGTTCCAGGCTTATCAGTTGGAACAGATGTCATTCTAGGAACTCCTGATGAGACGGAGGAGGATTTTCAGGAGACTCTTAACTTTATAAAAGAGCACCCTATTGATTACGCTCATGCTTTTACCTATTCAGAAAGGGAAGGGACGACAGATTACCCCAAGAAGCATATCCCTATGGGGGAGCGCAAACAGCGGACTGATTTAATTCGTAATATGAGCTATCAGAAGCAAATGGAGTTCGGAGCTCGGCATTTAGGGCAGACTGTTTCTGTTTTAGTTGAAGAAAAAAGCAATGGCTACTGGCAAGGGCACACGGAAAACTTCATGCTTGTAAAATTTAAATCTCGCAGCAAGCTTGAGAATCAAATCGTCGAAGTTGCTTTAGAAGAACCTTGTGGTGAATGGGTTCTGGGTAAATATCAGCCTTAAATTTTCGACACAGCCTTTTTAGTCTTAATTCTTGATACAGCCCACTACTTTGTGGCTTTAGCCCCGCAGGCCTAAAAAGTTCTTTTATGTTAAATTGACCGTAATGGTCACTTCATTGCCAATTTCGTTATATTGAATGCTATCGAAATATAAGCTTTTGGCCATAAAAATACCCTTTCCATGTGAATGAAAAAGTCTTTTCTTATCAAGCTTTAGATATTGCTCATAATCAAAACCATTTCCTTCGTCGGTAATGGTAGCAGTTAATTTATCATCACTGACATCAAAGTTGACTTTAGCTCTTTTGTCTTTAAATTCAGGCTCATCAAGTCGACTGACAATATGATTAATGTAATTTCCCTCTTTCATGAGGCGTGATTTCTCATCATAACCAATTTGTAGATTCCCATGCTCTACAGCATTTATGAGAAGTTCAATAAAACCGACGACAATATCATCACGACTTTTTCCACGGCAAATTGCCGCTAGCCAATCAGACAAAACATAACCTTCTTTGAATGATTTGTACTCAAAACTACCAGATCTGATCAGTTTTGAAATGTTGACATTTTGCGCTTTTTCAAGATGGTAAATATAACGTGTGTAATCGGAAAGGGAGCGATTTAAAATAGACTTGAACACTTCGTCATCAAAAGGGTGTTCTATATAATGATAAGCTCCGGCATCAAAACACTCAAGAACCTGTTTGCGATCGGCATTTTTCGTATTTACAATAATGGGTAGATGAAACCAGTGGTGATGAGATTTAATCCTTTTGATGAAGCTTAAGCCTTCCATATCAGTTAACTCGAGGTTCATAACAATTGTATGAAAGCGCGGGTCATATTTACTAAGCGCTTCAAAGGCCTCTTCAGCAGTTTTTACACAGGTAAATAGAACATTTTCGCCAGCATTTGCTTGGTATTGATCAAAATCACCATCAGAGGCAATCAAAAGAACATTTGATTCTTTATCCAATTCGCCTGCCATATTGGGCGCAAATGCAGGTTTTACCAAAGTAAATCACTCAAAATAGAATTTAAGGGGATGGACATTTAAAATCTTTTACTGAATAGTCAATGAATAAATTGCATATGATGTTAATTTTCATAAAAAATCACTTTTTATTTTAGAATTATTCATATGATATAAACTCTATGAGCAGTAAGGAATCTTATCACACTTCATTCACCGAGTGGCGAGCGGCTTATTGCCGCACAATGCTTTTTTTTCTTCGTAATCGATTATACCTGAAACTGTTATTTACATTTATGCTGATTTCTCTTATATTAGGGATAGCTTATGTCAATTATCAAAGAGAGAATGCTATAATGGAAATGCCTCTTCCAGAGGTCAAGTGACTTATTAACCATTTCCTGAAATGGGGCTTTTTGCCAAGTTAATTAAGTAGCATATTCTGGTCAAATTGACAGTTGTGAGGTCCAAGTATATTCCCGATCCTCATTAATGTTTTTGAATGGATAAAAAATGGATAAGTATGTCTATTTTTTCGGAAATGGAACCGAAGGTACAGAGGGTGACGCCTCAATGAAGGAAACACTTGGCGGAAAAGGGGCTAATTTGGCAGAAATGTGCCGATTAGGAATTCCTGTTCCCGCTGGATTCACATTAAAATGTGAAGTTTGTGACCTCTACACAAAAAATAATAATAATTGGCCAGAAGGACTTAAAGAACAAGTTGAAGCCAATTTAAAGAAACTTGAAGAATCAATGGGCATGACCTTTGGTTGTTCTGAAAACCCACTTTTACTTTCTGTACGTTCCGGTGCAGCTCAAAGTCTTCCAGGTATGATGGATACAGTTCTCAACCTGGGACTAAATGAAAAATCCTTGCAAGGATTGATCAAACGTTCTGGAAGCACCAGATTTGCATATGACTCTTATCGTCGATTCATTCAAATGTTCGCTAATGTGGCTATGGAAGTAGATCACGATAAATTTGAACATGTTCTTGAAGCCGTAAAAGAAATCAAAGGTGTAAAAGTTGATTCAGACTTGGATGCAGATGCACTTCAAGAGGTGATTACTGGCTACCTAGAAGTTGTCAAAAGCACAACGGGACAAGAGTTTCCATCTGACCCCATGGACCAATTAACAATGTCAATTAACGCGGTATTACGCTCATGGAATAACGATCGTTGTGTGCGTTACCGTGAAATGAATGATATCCGTGGCCTAGTTGGTACTGCTGTTAATGTTCAAGCGATGGTTTTTGGTAACTTAGGCGAGACTTCTGGTACAGGTGTATGTTTCACACGTAACCCATCTGACGGTGAAAACCTCTTTTATGGTGAGTACCTTATGAATGCTCAAGGTGAGGATGTTGTTGCTGGAATCAGAACTCCTAACCCAATTTCAACTCTTGCTGAAACTGATAAAAAAGCTTACGACGAATTGGTTGCTATTCGAACCAATTTAGAACTACACTATAAAGATATGCAAGATATTGAGTTCACCATTCAAGATGGAAAACTCTATATATTACAAACTCGTAATGCAAAAAGAACTATTTTCGCATGGTTAAGAACTTGTGTTGAAATGGTTGATGAAGGATTGATTGACGAAAACACTGCCATTACAAGAATGCCAGCGGGAGAGTTCAATAAACTTTTCGCTCCCGTTCTAGATGGCGGCGATATCCAAAGTAAAGGAATTAAAGCTGTCACTGAAGCATTGAATGCTTCTCCAGGTGGAGCATCTGGGCAAGTTTTCTTTAGCGCAGATGACGCCGAAGAAGCGGCTGCTCAGGGCAAAAAAGTGATGCTAGTCAGAATTGAAACCAGTCCTGAAGATATCGGTGGAATGGCTGTGGCTCAAGGCATTCTTACTGCTCGTGGTGGTATGACATCTCACGCTGCTGTAGTAGCTCGTGGCATGGGCTGCCCATGTGTGTCTGGCGCTGCTGATGTAAAAATAGATTATAACGCTAAGAAAATGAACATCAACGGTGTTGAAATTGCAGAAGGTGATTTCATTTCTATCGATGGTTTTACCGGAGAAGTTTTTGGTGAAGCTATCCAAGTTAAACCATCTGAAATCGTTCAGGTTCTTAATGGTGAATTAAAAGAAGCAGACAGCTTACTTGCCACCAACTATAATAAATTCATGGCTATGGTTGACCGCAAAAGAACTCTACTTGTTAGAACCAATGCTGACACCCCTAAAGACACAGAAATGGCTGTCAAATTTGGTGCAGAAGGCATTGGCCTTTGTCGTACTGAGCACATGTTCTTTGAAGGAAACCGTATTATTTCCATGCGTGAAATGATTCTTGCAGAAAATACTGCTGATCGCGAAACTGCATTAGCAAAACTCCTTCCAATGCAAAGAGAAGACTTTGAAGGCATTTTCAAAGCACTTAATGGACTTCCAGCTACTGTACGTTTGCTTGATCCTCCATTGCATGAGTTCTTGCCTCATGGTGATGCTGGAGCAAATGAAGTCGCCGATACTTTAGGTATCGACCCTGAAGTTGTGAAGCAAAAAGTTAGGGCCCTTCACGAAGAAAACCCAATGCTTGGTTTCAGAGGATGTCGTCTAAGCGTTTGTTACCCTGAGATTCTTGAAATGCAAGTTCGTGCTATCATTGAAGCGGCAATTAATGTCGAAGCTGCTGGCACAAAAGCTCAACCAGAAATCATGATCCCACTTATTGGTCATAAAGAAGAGCTTGCCATTCTTAAAGCGAAAGCTTTGGAAGTGATCGAAAAAGTTTTCTCTGAAAAAGGAACTAAAGTTGACTATAAAATTGGAACAATGATTGAGGTGCCTAGAGCCGCCATCACAGCTGATGATGTAGCTGAAGAAGCTGAATTCTTTAGCTTTGGAACTAACGACCTGACTCAGATGACTTGTGGTTTTAGCCGTGATGACTCTGGAAGTTTTCTACCAACTTACGTCAAAAGTAGTATTTATGAATACGACCCATTTGCCGTTCTAGATCAAGATGGTGTTGGTAAACTTATGGAAACAGCTATTTCATTAGGCCGCAAAACTCGTCCAGATATCAAATTAGGTATTTGTGGTGAGCATGGTGGTGAGCCTAAAACTGTAGCTTTCTGCCATAAAATTGGCTTGAACTACGTTTCATGTTCTCCTTACCGTGTGCCTGTTGCTCGTCTTGCGGCAGCACAAGCTACGATTTAATCAATGATTAACCTTATCGTTAATGGTGAGGAAATGGAGGTGGAAGAGAAATCTTCCATCTCCCAATTGCTTAGTAAAGTGGGTGCTGTTGCAGCCATGATAGCAGTTGAGAAGAATTTAGATATTATTCCAAAGAGTGATTACGACTCCACTATCCTAGAAGAGGGCGATCGTATCGAGATCGTTGCCTTTGTCGGAGGGGGATAATCACCTTCAGCTCATCGGGCATGAGTCCGTGTTGCGTTTTTTTGAGCAGAGTATTACCCTTGGTAGACTCTGCTCAACTTACCTTTTGTCTGGATCTGCAGGGATAGGTAAAAGAGTTTGTGCCCGTGCCATTGGACAGCTCATTCTATGCAAAGATAGGGTAGGGGAGTCAGCTTGTGGCCAGTGTAGTAGCTGCCAAGCATTTCAGCGTCAGGAAAATCCATACTTCACTGAGCGTTATTTTAATCAAGAAAAGAAAAGTAATGAGTCGGCCGTTGATGTTGTTCGTACTTTTATCGATGAAATTGACTCTTTATCTCAAGTCCTGCACCCTGTTATTGTTTTAATCCCCAATTTCCAAGATTACTCCATACAAGTTCAAAATGCTCTTTTGAAAACAATGGAAGAGCCGCCGAGTAATATTCATATATTTCTCACTTCAGATAGGCCTCATTTAGTACTGGAGACAATTCTGTCTCGTTGCCAGCATATTCGCATGTCTCCATTAAGGAACGATGAACTGGAAAGTATTCTTAAGAAACTCGAATTGCCAACGAGCACACTCTCATCAATTTTGCATTTATGTGAAGGGCGAGTGGATATGGCTCTTAAGCTTTCAAGCCCTGAATATATTGAGATGAAAGACTTCATTGAAGGGATTATTCAAAAGCCTCCTGTTGATTTTCTGCAAGTAGCTGATAAAGCAAGGTCTCTTACTGATCAGTTAAAGCTCGGAACAAAAAGTGAAGTTAAGGAGAGGGATAGGGTGATGGAGTTTGTCTACGTTTTCGAAAAGATATTTATTGGTCGCATGATCAATAAAGTTCGTGATCATTTTGTGGCTATGCAAGTCTTAAATGCATGCATTGAGGATATAATTTCTGCTAGAAAGGCACTTGAAACCAGTGGGCATATATTCCTTAGTTTAGACCACTATCTTAATATTGCGACAACCAGATTGATGCAAATGAATAAGTTTTCTAAAACGCCCGAAGTATCGTAAATCTTATTAAGAGACTTGTTCCCTACGGTCGTTTTGACGTTTGTTCTGCTTCTGAATATGATAGATAATATCAGCTTCTGTCTCTTTTCGCCTTTCATGACGTCTTAAATCCTTTTTCCAGTAGTGATAACCAGATCCAGAGCAGCTTGAGCAAATTTCATGTTCATGATAAAAGTCTAACCATAGTTTTTTATAGGCAGCTTTAGTTTTTAAAGGTGAAAAGAAACCACCTTTTTTAAGACGCATTTGGATATAGACCTCTTTTGCTTGAGAAAGGTCTTGCAGATTGAGCCCAGAACCTTCACACTGGCGACATTGATTTCTAGGATCAGTCAAAATAACTTTTTTGCCTCCACAAGTAGAACAACATTCTGCCACAAAACGGCCTTTTGAATCAACACCAGCAGCGACTTGGCCACTCTCTTTGCAACGCACGCAAGGCACCTTTTCAGTGATATAGCAAGTGCCTAAAGTGCCAAATTGGCCGAAGTTCATAAAGGCATTACTTTCGATTGGGTCAGAAGGGCGAGAAAGCTCCCTTGGGTTTTGCCTAAAATAACCGTAAGCTGCATTAATATCTTGAAATTTATTACGTGCCCTGTCTTGGTACTCTGCAGGATGGCGATCGGGATGCCAAATAAAACTGAGTTCCCTGAAGGCTTTTTTTAAATCATCAGCTGAAGCGCCAATATTTAAGTCGAGTATCGATAAGTATTTCTCTCGTGATTCCATGAGCTTTATTTAATTTAATAATTTCACATTTCACGTAGTATAGCCTTGTTCTTGAGATGTGAAGTCTAAATGTGTTCTTTTTGCCTTCTGAGGCAATTTCGAAGTATCTTGATTAGAGTGATACGCTAATCAGATTAGTGAAGTTTGCTAATCAGGTAAATGATCTGAGCTAATAAGCTTAGTAATGCTCACTCATCCAAGCTTTGTAGCGTTTGAGCTTCTCTCTTAAATAAGAGATATGCTCTTTTTGATACTCGCAAAGATCAATAGAACGTTTAATATCAGTCAAAAAAGCATCACCAACAACCTGTAAGGCTTCGCCAATAGTAAATGGCTTCTCTGGCCATGGGTAAGAATCAAACCATTTCACCAACTCATCCATTTCCGAGTCCCAATCTTGGACTTCTTGTTTGATTACAGCCATGCTACAGCACTTAACAATATAAGACTAAGGGTAGGGTGAGTTGTCATGAATGGAGAATCTTAAAAAACAATCACATCTTCAGCACTAGCTGTTTTCCCTTCACCGACAACGCGAATCTTGAATTTAAGATCAAAAGAAGGGTTATTGCGGTGTTTCTTTGGCATATTTTCTGGAGAGATGTAAACCTTTTTGAATAACTCGCTTTCAAGAAGACCTGATTTATTACGCTCATTCCATTTGATGAGTTTCGCCTCTATGCGTCCGTCTTTATCAAAAAGTTGCAACCTTTTTATGCTCCCACTGACATCATTCATTAACTGTGAGCTTTTTTTTCTGGCAATCATGGCTGGAGTTAAGCAGCCAATTTGCCCCCAATTGTAATGGTATGGCTTGTCCACAGGAGTGGCATAGCCTAGACCCATTTGGGAACCGAGGATTCGGACGGGATTCTTAGGCCCTTGCTTTTCCTGAGAATTTTCTTCTACGGTTAAAAGATCATTTCTGATTAAAGTTCCTCGGAAAGAAAAAGGAAACTCCGGGTTATTAGGTTGTTCGCAGTAATAGTAACTGTTAAAGGTATAGTCTTTGTTCTTTAGTACAAAGTAGCGACGATTCACATCTACTTCACTTCCTTGAATCACTTTTTTGACGACATTACCATGAATGGAGAAATCTTCAAAACTAAAGGCTTCAGCTATGGAGCGATAAAAATCCTCAGCTTGCTGGTGATCAAAGATAAAGTCAGGGAAGGTTTTGTTAGTCATTAGGGCGTTTTAATGGTTTTAGGAGATATTCCAGGCCATTAGCTTTAATTTCTAACATAGCTTGAAGCTTAAAACCCAATTCTCCTTCAGGAAATCCCTTTTGAGCAAACCAAGTCAGATAATTTTCTGGTAAGTCGACTAAATGCCGACCTGCATATTTGCCATAGGGCATTTTACTCGTGGCGAGTTCTTTAAGTTTATTGGGGGCAAAGTAGTCCATTAAGATGTCTGTTTTTCCTCCAGTGCTTCCCAGCGTTGGTACAGAAGCTCCTGATCACTCTCTAATTTCTTTAGTTTATCATAAACGGGAGTTGTCTTTTCAGGTGGCCTTTCATAAAAATCTGCAGCAGCCATGTCTTCATGCACTTTGGCAATTTGCTTATCAATTTTTTCAATTTGTTTGGGTAAGTTATGAAGTTCTTTACGCTCGGATTCACTAAGAGCTAGGGTGGGGGATGCTTTTTTGGGTTGAGTTTCTGAAGACTGACTTCCAGGATTCACTTTTCTTTGCCGGACCCAATCATCATAACCGCCCACATATTCTTTTACGGTTCCTTGACCTTCAAAAACATAGCAAGATGTGGCTATATTATTAATAAAGGCTCTGTCATGGCTTACAATAATGAGGGTGCCATCAAACTGCATGAGTAACTCTTCGAGCAACTCCAAAGTTTCACAGTCAAGATCATTTGTAGGTTCATCCATTACTAAAAAATTAGCTGGTTTTGTAAATAATTTTGCTAAAAGCAATCTTTTTTTCTCTCCACCAGAAAGAACTGAGACTGAGCCGCGTGCGCGATCAGGAGAGAAAAGAAATTCTTGTAAATAACCTAAGACATGTTTTTTATTGCCGTTAATAGAAATATATTCACTTCCTTGAGCAATATTGTCAAAAACTGTTTTATTTTCGTCGAGAGCCATATTGAGCTGATCAAAGTAGGCGAGTTCAATATTCGTTCCTAAAGTAACGACTCCTGAATTAGGTTCCATTTGACCTAATAAAAGTTTAATAAGAGTCGTTTTCCCAACACCGTTTGGACCAATAATAGCAACTTTATCACCTCTCATTATTTTTGAGCTAAAGTCATTTACGACAATATCAGTCGTGTTCTCGTAAGAGAAAGTGATCTTCTCAGCTTTGATAACCTGTCGTCCTGTTTTATCAGATTCTTGCAAGGCAATTTTAACTTGTCCTGTTCGTTGAAACCTGTCTTTACGAACATCACGCATTTTTTCAAGGGAACGCACTCGACCTTCGTTGCGGGTCCTTCTGGCTTTAATTCCCTTTCTAATCCAAGCTTCTTCAGCAGCTAAGCGTTTATCGAAAAGAGCATCTTGCTTTTCGATGGCTTTTAAAGACAAATCACGTCGCTCTAGGTAGGTATGGTAATCACAATCATAACTCATGGTGCGACCAAAATCTATTTCTATAATCCTTGTGGCAATTGTTTGCAGAAACTGTCTGTCGTGAGTCACAAAAACAATGGTGCCCTCGTAGCGAAGCAAGAAGTCTTCAAGCCAGTCAATAGACTCAATGTCCAAGTGGTTCGTTGGCTCATCGAGTAAAAGAATATCAGGTTCAGAAATAATCGCTTGGGCCAAGAGAACTCTACGCTTCATGCCTGCTGATAGAGTCATGAATTCATCATCATCTTTAAGATTCATTTTAGTAATCACTTTTTCTATTTTATGACTGAGCTCCCAACCATCGATATCGTCCATTACTTTATGTAATTTATCGAGTTTGTTTATATGCTCGGGTTCCTGTGATTTTTTCTCATCCTGAATGAGATTATGGTAATCAATGATGAGCTGCCCCTCTTTCCTAATCCCCCTAGCGACCATTTCAAAGACAGATTCATCTGTTCCAATAGGAACTTCTTGTTGAAGAATTTTACAGACCAGTCCTTGTTTGCGGACTAATTCACCGCCATCGGGAATAAAATCACCCGTTATTATTTTCATTAATGTTGACTTTCCAACACCATTTCGACCTATAAGGCACAATCTTTCTCCTTTTTCAATTTTCAAATCAAGCTGTGAGAAGATTTTGGGGCCTGCAAAACTATGATGAATTTGATGAAAACTGATAAGGTTCATAGACCTGCTTGAAGGGTAGGGGATGATAAGTAAATCCTACGATGAAAGTGATCATCGTATTTGATTTTAACTATCATTGATTTAAGAATAACTTCAGTTTTGTCAAATATATCAATGACATAGGATATCATAAATATATTAAATGTTTTGTGGACAAATATTTAAAGTCACTAATATTAGAAAAATTGTTGTACTATATTGACTTATTCATTTAACAGATTATGACCACACTTCTTTTTAGCACCGCCGCCATTGGAGTATCAGCTTATTTCGCATATCAGTTCTGCCTAGATAGATCTCTCAAGAATAATAGAAATTACGAACTGATTTACCCCAAAAAAGACATATAAGACGTGACTGAATTGACGTATGGAAAACTCCATAATAATTTGATAAAACTATGTATTTATCAAATTAGTCATGGCGAGAAAGAAAAAACTCGACAATAAAACTTTAGAAAAAATCTATCACGATTATTATTATAATCAATTATCAGCAGAGAAGCTGGAACTAAAGTATAAACGTAAAATAAGCTCTATGCGTATTCTTGTTAATAGAATGCGAAGAGAAAAAGGCGAAAAAGTTATTCGAAATACTCGAGCATTAGAGGCCTCGCCAAAAACCTTAAGAGATCTTTATAATGATTATTTTATAAAACCACTTTCTTATGAAGAATTAACGAAAAAATATCGTATGGAAATGGTGAAAATCCGTAATGTTGCTCACAAGCTCAAAAAGGAATATGGGGGCAAGAATGTGCAGAGGATTTATACTTTTAGGAATAAAGTGAAAATGAGAGTTCCTAAACCAGTCAATGAACCTGATTTTAAACTCACTCGAGATGATGAGTTTTTTGAGAACCTTTATCGTGATGCTGTGATAAAGAAACTATCAATGACAACCTTAATTATTAAATACAAGATGTCTAAAACTCAAATTCTTGATGTTATAGACGAAATGAAAGATTAGGGGGTAGGATTAGGGATAGATATTGTCTACTTAATATCACATTCTAAAATGTCATAATATACATTATCGGAACTAAATAATCTATGGGTATGAAGATGAAAATAGCCTATCACCTTAGTTTCTAATTGATGAATTTCCCCCAGTTAACTTCCCATCAAACTCACTCACCGATTTTCATGAGCTCGAGTTTCTGAGCTCTTTTCCATTGCTAGGGACTAAGACTGCCCAATCGTCTTGCCCATATCTTAATAATCCTAAACTGCCCCGTGTAATACGTGGGTTTTATATCCGAAACTTTCGTTTTATGCCCATTTTTTCAAGGAAAACGCAATGAAAATCAAGAAAACCTGCCTAACTATATCCTTCTTAGGGATGAGTTTATTTTTACACGCTGAGCCTCAACCTCATAGCCACGGCCCCTCCTGTAACCATGGACCAGCTCCTGCAACTAACGAAATTAGTCCAACGGCTACCGTCGCTACAGTTAACGGCAAGAGCATTTCTGGGCAAGAATTGCTCGACGAAATCAAAAGGATGAATCGAGGCCCTAACCCTACAACTCTAGAGCAACAAATGCAGCTTCTCGACTTTATGATTGGCAAAATGTTGCTTCTCAAAAAAGCCGACGAGCAAAAACTAGTCGTCGCTACAGCCGAAATTGATAAAGAGATAAGTAGTGTCAAAAGCCGATACCCCAGCACTGAGGAGTTTGAAAAATTTCTCCAACAAAATGGACTAGATCAAGAAAAATTAAAGAAAGATATCTCTCAGAATCTATTAATCCAAAAAGTTTTCGACAAGAATGTTGCTAAAAAAGAAGTGACTCAAGAAGAGGTCAAAGCTTTCTATGATGGCAATTCTCAGTATTTTAAGAAACCTGAACAAGTTAAAGCCAGCCATATTCTTCTAAAAGTCAAAGAAGATGGCAGCGACAAGGAAGCCGTAACCAAACAATTAATGGATATTAAAAAACAAGCCGTTGCAGGCGCTGATTTTGCTGAATTAGCAAAAAAACATTCTCAAGGTCCTAGTGGTCCAGGTGGAGGGGATCTTGGTCAGTTTGGCCGTGGTCAAATGGTTCCAGCTTTCGAAAAGGCTGCATTTTCAATGAATATTGACCAAGTTAGTGATGTCATTGAAACTCAGTTCGGCTTACATATCCTCAAAGTATTCGAAAAACAAGAGCCTAGCGTGACTGCCCTAAAGGAAGTTGAAGGACGCATCAAAGATCATTTAGATCAGCAGAAGAATGGCCAAGCTGTTGCTGCTTACGTTAAAGACCTTCGTACCAAAGCAAAAGTAGAAGTTAGCTTAGGCAAAAGCTAAGAATTAATTTTGGGCAACGGTTTTGATTTTAAATAAAGCCGTTGCCCTACCCTCGTCTTAAAGATAAGGATCGGGTTCTAATTCATGATTATCCATTTTGTCTCTACCCATCACTCTAATCAGAGAAGAGCTTATAAATGAGCTCAAAGAAAAAACGTCTATCGTAATCAAGGCCCCGCCGGGGTCAGGAAAAAGTACACAAGTTCCTCAAATGATTCTCGATTCGGGCTTAACTCAAAAGCCCATCGCAGTACTCCAACCTCGACGCATGGCCGCTAGACTCTTAGCCTCACGAGTTGCAATAGAGCGAGGTGTCGCGTTGGGTGACGAGGTCGGTTATCAAGTAAGGTTAGATAAAAGAATCTCAGCAAAAACACAAATATGCTTTTTTACTGAAGGGCTTTTTATGCAAAAAGTATTCTCGGGAAATGAATCTCAATGGGGAGCCATTATTCTCGACGAATTCCATGAGCGACATGTGGAAAGTGATCTTTTACTAGCCATTTTAAGAAAACGTCAGCATTCAAACTCTAAAGGTGACGAAACAAAATTGATTGTTATGTCTGCCACCTTGCAAGCCGAACCTCTTTGCCAATTTCTCGACTGTAGAGTTCTGGAAGCTCAAGGGCAATTACACCCTGTCAGTATCAGTTATCATCCAAGTAAGCGTGAAGAAAAAATATGGCATAAAACAAGTGAGGTAGTTCGGCAGTTAATCAAAGTCGACAGCAAACTTGATAACGCCCTTATTTTTATGCCAGGAAAACATGAGATCCATCAATGCTATGAAAGCCTAAAAGACCTCTGCTCACTAAAAGGAATCGAACTCGAAGTCCTTCACGGAGACCTTAGTCTCAAAGAGCAAGAGCGTGTCTTGAAAGTTAGCAAGCAATCAAGAATCATTATTACTACCAATATTGCAGAAACCTCGCTTACCATTGAAGGGATCAGCCATGTGATTGATGGGGGCCTTGTTCGAATTAACCGTTTTAATCCCTCACGCGGCATTAACACTCTCAAGCTAGAAAGTATTGCACGCGACTCTGCCGAGCAAAGAGCTGGTCGAGCAGGACGTTTGGGGCCTGGTCATTGCTTGCGTCTTTGGTCCCGTCAAGATCAAAGCATGCGCAGAGCTAGTTCAGATCCAGAAATGCAAAGAGTTGAGTTAAGTCAAATTCTCTTACTGCTGCTTGCAGGAGACATAGACCCCAATACTTTCTCTTGGTTTGAAGCTCCCGATGAATCTTCCTTGAAAGCTGCTCACCATTTACTCAAGGATCTAGATGCCCTAGGTCAGGATGGTCGTCTCAGTAATATTGGCAGAAAAATGGCCGAGTGGCGGGGGACCTCCCCTAGAATGGCTAGGCTTCTTGTGGAAGCTGAAGAGCAGGGCTGCCTTGACGAAGCTTTTATTTTTGTTGGTTTACTGGAAGAAGGCTGCCCAAAACTAAGCATGGATACACTTAGAAACTACGGATGTCAAGAAGGGTTCTATTCTGACCTTTTCGCCTACCTTGCTTGGGCTCAAGGTCGACTAAGTCAAAGACATAATGAAGAAAGCTTAAAGCGACGCGTCTTAGTTAGGGCAAAAGAATTGAAAAGAGGCAAATCTCAATCATCAGTTCGTCGAGAGTACGAAGGAAGTGCAGTGGCTTTAATTAAATGTTTACTCGCCTCCCACCCTGATCGAGTCGCTCTCAAGCTGTCAGCAGGGGAAAATCGATACCGACTATCAGGGGGAAAAGGGGGTAAGTTAGATGAGAATCATCCCTTAGCTAACGAAACTCTTATTTTAAGTTTAAGCCTTTTTCAGACTGGGCACTCCAATCGACAAGAAACACGTTTAAACCTTATTTGCCAATTGAAACAAGAGTGGTTGGGTGAAGTTCTTCCCCCTGCCCCCACCCTAATCCAAGAGACTCAATGGAACCCGGACAATTTACAAGTTGAAGATAGGGATAATCTGGTATGGCGTGATTTAGTCTTACAGAGCACTTCTTCGCCCAGCAAGAATAAAAACAAATCTGCAGAAATTCTCTCTCGCCTTCTTCTTGATCAAAAACTCAAACTTCCCGGTGAACATAAAGAAGCAGATCAGTGGCTCCAAAGGGTGCGTTGTGTTTCTCAATGGTTTCCCGAAAAAGAACTGATTAACTATGACGAGGAAGATCTAGAAGTCATCTATCAAGAGCTCTGTCATAACGCAGTTAAAAGTGATGATCTCAAAGGGGTTAATTTACTCGATTGTTTTCGTATGGCACTGTCATGGGATGAGCAGCAGTTTGTTGAAAAGATGGCTCCCGTAGAGATTCCACTCAAGGGAGCCCGTAAAAGAAACTTAAAGATTAGTTATATTGCCGGAGAAATACCAAGAGCAGCTGCTAAAATACAGGATTTCTATGATTTTCCTGGCCATCCCTGTGTCTGTGCTGGAAGAGTCAAAGTTCTTCTAGAAATATTGGCTCCCAATTTTCGTCCAGCTCAAATCACCGATGACCTGCCCGGTTTCTGGAAAAGGTCTTATCCCCAAGTTAAAAAAGATCTTTTTCGCCGTTACCCTAAGCATGAATGGAGATGATGCATCTCATTGGGTTAAGATCTAGGTGATTGCAATTCAAGATCTTATGCTTGAAAGCGAAGCTGGTTTGAGACTCTCAAAGGTGCGTTAGTTTGTATCACACCTTTTTATCTTAGAATAGAAGAAGGGGGCATGTGATGGGTGATGAACGAAGAACTGAGAAAAGATACTCTTGCAAGGAATGTGAGTTTCAAGAGCTCAAAGTAGAGCGAGAAGATATCGTTAAAGTTCCTTTTACTCTTGTGGATAGAAGCGCCCGGGGATTATGTGGCTTCTACGTGGGTGATAAGTTGATTGCTCATGGTGATAGAATTTTTGTGCTGAGAAAAGGCATTATGAAAGTTTATTACCAAGTGAGGTGGTGTGATGAGGTTTTTGCTAAAGCTTATCGTTTTGGGTTGAAGATTATGGATTCTAAGGGGCGAAGTCGTCACCAAAATTCAAAATATAAATTTATTGATCGCTTTAAGTACGATGATAATATCACACACAATGTGGATATTAACTGTTTATAAGTAACGGAATTCCCTATAAAGCATTACTACATCGTTACTCTTCTATACTATTAAGCAGTATCGCCACCTAAGCTTCCAGCGATGAATGATCAATAGAAAGAATTTACTTTAGTTTGAGTAATTCTCTGTATTACGAATATCCCTGCGAATGCGCTCCATCGTCAGAAGGATTGTTATGGCACTAATGGCTAATAACTGTAGAGTATTTGAATTAATAAATTGTAACATTTTCACCCTCTGTAATCAATTTTGATTAATTTTAATAGGGATCGCACAATGTCAAACAAAAAGTGAATTGTGATTTCACATTATTTTCGAGTTTTCTAATTTCAGCATCAAATCAGTTATAATATCGTCAAAGAATAACCAACCTTCCTCTGTAAATTTCACATTTTCTTGACAGATACTTAAGAATCCCTTAGCGCATAATTCCTGAAAATCTTGAGATAATATTTTCGAAATATTCAAATTGTGCTTATGGTGATAATCTGGCATGGAAAGGCCTTCGCGATGCCTCAGGCCTAACATAAGCGCTTCTTGCCATTGTATCTCTGTCGTCAAATATTCAGCACTTTGCACAGGGCTTTTCTTTGCTTTAAGCTTGTCCATATAATAAGAAAGTCTTCCCGAATTGCTCCAGCGCACATTGCCTATTTGACTGACAGCTCCAGGGCCAACGCCTAAATACTCGAAACCTCTCCAAGTTAAAGTATTATGAAGACTAAAATGACCTTTTTTGCAAAAATTCGATATTTCATAATGCTCATAATCTAATTCTTTTAGGCAAGATTGCCATTTTAACCAGATACTTGTGCTTATATCTTCGCTGCATGATTCGATGCGTCCTTTTTTAAGGGAATGGTATATTTTAGTTTTCTCTTCTATATTGAGCAGATAAGAGGATATATGTTGACATTGATTTGATTCCAAAAAAGCGATATCATACTTAAGTAATTCAGCAAGATCTTGCTCAGGCCAAGCTAAAATAAAATCATAAGAAAGACTTCCCGAAAATTCCTTTGGAAGCCATTTTGTGAGTTCATTAATTTGCTCTCTATGAGCTAAGCGGTCGAGAACACTAAGCCCCTTAGGGCTCATGCTCTGAATACCTACGGATAGCCGCGAGACCTCATGTTTATTGAGTTGATTAATGATTTCGGGACGTTTTGAAATATCTTCTGGATTGCATTCGAAAGTAATTTCTTGCCATTGAGTTGATGGCAAATGTTTTTTGATGATATGAAATAAGAAATCAATTTCAGCTGCACTGAGCTGAGAGGGCGTTCCCCCACCGATATAAAGAGTCTGTAAATTCTGGGATATGCCATAGCGATTAAGTTGATGGATCAATTCCAACTCAATGGCTTCTAGTAAAGACAACCTGAGTTGGTCGTCTCCCCTACCCCTGGTTGTCATTACAAAAGAACAATAACCACATTTCGACTGACAGAAAGGGATATGAATATATAAGCCTGCTGGTTTTGTGCCCTTTTGACGAGACATCCCCCCTGAACTACTCTTCGAATTCAAAGGTTTGATTATCCTGCCCTAAATATTGCTCTAAATCTTGAAATAACTGCTCTCGAGTCAACTTTTTGCCTTTCCAGCGCTGCATTAAGCGCTTAAAAGAAACTCTTTTAGGAGCGACCTTGGGCTTTGCTTGTGCAGCTTCACGCCATAAAGCTTGAGCTTGAAGCCAGTCTTTATCAAGTATGGCTGATTTAAAGCGTGATAGACTTGTTGTATCTTGAGATAATTGCGCAAAACGAGCAAATGCCGGTTCATAATCACTGGAGGGAAGTTGGCTGGCTTGCCATGATGGCGAATAAGAGCACCTGCAAAATGGCTTTTGTGAGAGCTCCAGGTTTAAATTCCTTAAGCAAGACTGTTGATCTTGCCCCACATATTGAGTCAGGCCATCATTAGCAAGACTCTTGCGAAAATTCATTTCATCTTCACTTATCATGACGCTATAGTAAAGCTGATGGGCCTTAGTATAAGCAAGGCAATAAGCATTCTGCCATTCATGAACTTGAGTTAACCATAGTTCTATAGAAGTCCATGGATTCTCATGACTACTCCAACTTTGGCTTTCAGCCAATAGATTCCTGCGGTCTTCAATCATTTCTAGCCACTCACCGGACTTAGGCAGCTCATCCAAAAATTCATCTTGAATGAAAAGCAGATATTGCTCAATATCTTTCTGGTTACGTTGATGAAAGCGAGCAAAGGAATCAGCCCATAGCAAAGCTTGATCAAGCAAGATAGATCGCTCCTCATTTTGACACATATAGAGCAAGCCATCTTGAGCTGATATGGGGTTGTGAGTCAGAGTTGTGGAGAAATCAATTAAGACGTCTCGGTACTTCCTATAGCAAGGTTCAGCGAAGGACCAAAGACTTTCAAAGTCTAATTGTTCCCAAATTTGACTCCATTGAGGAATATTTCTCAGTCTATGTTCGACATATTGCCAAAGTTGTCTTTGTAAACTTAAGCCAGAATAAGTATGATCAGCATCCTTGAAAAAGGGATTGGATAACAAAATATTAAATTCTTTTTCAGATAATGATTGGACCTTCAGTAAGGAATCAATGGTTTCAACATTTTGAAAAGAAATCTTCCCTATGGGTAATATGTCACCATCCCTTTTAGCTTGATAATACCCTCCAGCAACAGACGACCAAATCATGAAGTGAATCAGGGATGGAGGCAAACCATAGTCGCCTTGATTTAAGGACTCTTTTACTTTTTGTAATTGTCCATTTTCAGATGTTAATATCTCATCAAAAAGCAAGACTAAAGGTGAAAGTCCACTATCCCATGTATAGCGGTAGCGATTTTTAAACTTCACTACCAGATTCATGGGCTTCATGACACCTAAAACGGCATCGAGGCAACGACATTTCTTAAGATCTGCTTCGCTCATCTCCCCTTGCATCACAATGGTTTCAATGAGGTCGGTCAAAATCCGCTCATTTAAAAATGAAAGTTTTGGCGCTACTGTACGAAACAAAGGGTGGCGAAGAGTGAGGAGCTCATATATGCCATCCTCAAATAAGCCTTCCATGCTTGCAGCATTATAACAATCACTACTTAACTGAACCTCTTTGCCGGCTAACAACCACTTTCCTTCTCTATAGATATTTTCGCATATTGACCGCCATTGACTTAACTCGGCTTTTTTTCTTCTGCTAGCCTCCCCTTTAGCCTGTTCTTCAACAATGGTGTCAGCTTTCTCCTCAAGCAAACTCATCATAGAATAAGCCAAAAGAATCTCTTGTTCTTCTTCGGCATTTAACGGTCTAGGCTGCCAATACAAAATATCATTTTGCATACTATCGACATTATCAAAAGGCAGCAGAATGATAATATCTGTAGCTTCAGAATCAGCCCCCCACCCTAACGATATTTTACGCGATGTATTAAGCCAATTAATATTGCCTAAACAATTTGGGTTTTCCCAAATATGTTTGAGGTCCAATGGCCTTCTATCCATGAGTTTCATCATTCTTTCCCATACTTGATGTTGCTCTATACGAGCTTCCAGCATGCGTTTTTCTAATATCCGTCCTAGAAGCTCGAAAGATTGATGTTTAAGGTTAATGACTAAGCGCCCATTCTCCATAACAAGGTAGTTCACCCGGTTGAGTAATGGTGTTACAATTCTTTCCTCAATATAATCATTTCCCAACTCACTATTGCCAGCAACTTCAAAAAGCAGGAGAGCACCAATCTCGTCAATCTTAACTCCTTCTTTGCGAGGGTCAATACTACTTAAAAGGATTATCTTTACGACTTTCTCTGCTATTATTATATCGTCTCCTTTAAGAATCTCATGGATTCTAGCGATTAAATGAGTATAAGCTTTATTATAGTATTCTCTCAGTTCTAAATTTTCATTGAAGCGTTTGGAAAAATAATCAAAAAGTAAATCGGCGCTTATGAGAGAGCTTGTATCACTTAGCAAATGAGCTTCTTTATTGGGCAGCCAATCTCCTAAGAGGATTTGCTGAACAAAGCGTAATGCTCCTCTGTGTTCAGAAAACAAGGGGCCGAGACCTAATAGATAATCCAAGCAGCCTGGGTGAAGGGGGTAAATATTGCAAAAACTCGCTAAGTTCTGAAAGGCTTCTGGCCATTTTTTCTGAAAATTTAAAAAAAGATTTTGTATCTGCTCTGAAGCTCCTTCTTTCTGGATAATTAAACGACCAGCCAACATTTGCTCAATATGAAGAGCACCAAGATCCCAACGAATATGAAAGCGATCTTTTAATTTGAGCGAGGTTTCCCTTGAGGCGCTGCCTATTCCTTCGATATTTTCTTGAATGGCTCCGACTACCCACGAGGAGTGATCACGCCCAAATTCAGAGAGGAATTGTAAATAACGTAAATCTTCGGCTAATTCAGCTGGATTCTTTTTGCTTTTGAGGAACTCTGACAACTCATCAAATAATATGATATATCCTTGATACCCTTGCTGGTTAAGAGATTCATGGTTATCCTTAAATGTTTCTAAACGATTTTTTGTTGGATCTGGATTTTTAAGAAGAGCAGATGAGACAATGGATTCTAGAGAGTCCTTTGCTTGCCAATGAATCAAAGAGAGAGCAACAGAAAAGTGCCCCTTTGCTTTATCTGTATATGCTTCTAAGCATTTCCAATTAGAAGCAGATGCTGCCAAGTAAGATAATAAGTGACTCTTGCCAGTTCCATAATGCCCTTTTAGAAAGACCCCTCCCCCTTTGCCTTCACCTATTTTTTTTGCAAAACTTTGCAGTTGTAGTTTAATATCATCTGTCCAGACAAAAGACTCCATAACTTCGCTTAGGTCGCTTTCATTACCTAGCTGAATGATATGTTGAATCTCTTTAACTGAAATGATTTCTTGAATGTGCATAAGAATAAAATAATTTAAGTCATCACCCTTGGGATTGGCTTGAGAAGATACGAATTATGATGGAATACGTTATTTGTCTAAAACAAAAAGGCTTAAGAGTCGGCGAAAGTTTCAGCACATTGCGCAAATTCCTTTTCTTTACTCTGAAATGCATCTAGTATGTGAGGGTGAAAAAAACTTTGCCCATTTTGATTAACAATAATTTTCATTGCTTTTTCATGAGTATAAGCATCTTTATAGCATCTTTTGCACCGCAGGGCATCATAGATATCAGCGATACACATAATGCGAGCAGAAAGAGGGATTTCCTCTCCTTTAAGACCAAAAGGGTAACCACTTCCGTCATGCTTTTCATGATGAAAATGGGAAATATTGATGGCCATTTTAAGAAAATTGAATTTCCCTGTTTGTTTTGCTGCATCTCTTAGAGTATTAGCACCAATTTCAGGGTGTGTTTTCATAACTTCATATTCATTTTCATTGAGTGAGCCTTTTTTTCGCAATATGGCATCGGGTATCCCTACTTTGCCAATATCATGAAGAGGAGCGGATTCAACAATACTATTGATATAATGATTTGTAATATAATGTTTATAATCATCTTTTAGCCTTAAAGCTTTACAGATTAGTTTGCAATAATGTTGAGTCCTAACCAGATGGCTGCCTGTTTCATTATCCCGACTCTCCGCAAGTTTTGATAAGGAAAAAAGAACAGTGCTTTGAATTTTCTCAATATCAAATAATGCTTCTTGAAGTTGAAGAATTGTATCATTGATTTCTTTGTTCTTGTGCTTCAAGGTAAATAAGGTCGCATGTTGCTTGGCATGAGATTTGTGAATTTCATCTAAACTTTTCTTGTACCTAAGAGCGGATTTTGCTCTTGCTAAAAGTTCATATCCTTTGATGGGCTTCACTAAGTAGTCCATCCCACCTGCCTCTAGAGCTTTATCCAAGTTCATTTCAGCATCTAATGCCGTACTAAAAATGACACTGCAGTCTCTGTATCTTTGGTCGGATTTAATCCATTGGCATAAGCTAATGCCATCTATATACGGCATGCTTATATCTAATAGAGCTAGGTCAAAATGGTGATGTTTAAAAAGACCCTTTACCTCACGAGAATCATCTGTCATAAATATATCAACATCAAGTTTCTTAAGGTATAAATTAAGCAATGTTAAATTATCGACTTGATCGTCGACAATTAAAACTTTTGACCTGCGTTCATTTGACATGGAAATTTAAATAATTTATCCCCTTAATATATTATTGTGATATTATAAGGCCCTTCAGAGAAAACAAAGAAACTTTTAGAATCGAAAATTATATGATACAATATTACTGAATAATAGGCTCTTGCCCTCTCAAAACACTATTGCCTGAAAAAAGTTGACTTTGATCTCTTTTATTAGCTTTATTCCAGTCATTTTCTGATATTTGTCCACTTTTAAGGTAAATATCTAAGGCATTCTGATAGCAAGTCTCGTGAATCTGTTTTTCACTAATGCCCCTTTTTTTCATAAGAGATGCTGTCTTAGGGACGGCGAGAGGATCGCTAACACCCCAATCGGCGCTAGAATTGATGATAATGCGCTCCGAACCATATTCTTCCACAATCGCGACCATGCGCTCATTGCCCATTTTTGTTTTAGGGTATAGCGTAAATCCAGTCCAGTAGCCTCGGTCCAAAACCTCTTTTACTGTCTCTTCATTATTATGATCAATGATGACCATTTTAGGGTCCAAACCATAATCTGCACAGATATCCATACTCCTTATCGTCCCTTGTTTTTTATTACGGTGTGGAGTATGAACAATAACTGGTAATTCGTATTCTTTAGCTAATAATAATTGTTGTATGTAATACTTCTCTTCACTTTGACTCATATCATCAAAGCCAATTTCACCTATGGCGACAACACCTTCTTTACATGCAAATCGAGGGATAAGCTCCATGACTTCATCGGCAAGTTTTTCATTATTCGATTCTTTTGAATCCAGGCCAATGGCGCAATAGTGTTGAATACCAAATTGAGAAGCTCTAAAACGCTCCCAGCCAACTAAGGAGCTGAAGTAATCTAAAAAAGACCCGATGTTTGTGCGAGGTTGACCTAGCCAGAATGCAGGTTCAACAACAGCAACGACTCCTTCACTAGCCATTGCTTCATAATCATCAGTTGTGCGAGAGCTCATATGCACATGAGAGTCAATATATTTCATGATTATCCTTTAAAAAATCTCGAATACTCTGTGAAGTCTGTACTGGAGGGAGCTGTGCTAATAATTCGTTTGGGCAAAAGTTTTTCTCGTGCAGTAATAAGGCTAAAAAAGTTTTAGCCTGGTCAGAGGCTTGAACTAATGACCTTGTTATCACGTCATAGTGACTGACATGAAGGTAAGCTTCTAATAAGGCCCATATTTCAAAAGGAACTGCTCGGGAAGCAGCGAGTCTCTCTTTGCAATAATCTTCTAATAGCTGAGATAAAATATGATTATTTCTTGCTTCCCATTTATATATTGGCCCAATATGACTTTCCATAAAAAAACTTTTAAGAATCATCTGATTCCAGCTGGCTTCACTTAAATAGAGATATGGAAAAGGGCTATGATAAGCTACAGCTTGAAATATAGGCAATATATTCGTTCTTAAGCCTTCTTCGGCTCGATTAATGAGCTCTTCATGGTAGGGTAATAAAATGAGTAGTCGATAAAGTGAAATACTTTCATTCATATCTGCTGAAGCAAAAAGTTTATCTAACAGATTTAAAAAGTCTTCTTTTGTGCATTTTAAAGATAATAAAAAATACCCTCTAGCAAAGTCAACAAGAGTCCATTCACATGGGCACCACCCTTCGATACATTGCTGGGCTTTAATAATTATCTCTTCACTGCTCTTCTCGTTTCTTCCTTTAAGTTTTCTGGCAATAAGACTAAATGTGCTAAATACAACTGCGGATTGAGCTTCAGTTTGAGATTTCGCGATTTTATCATCTAACCACTGCAAAAAACCTTCTGGCGAATTTGACTCTAAAGTGCTTAATAATAAGTGTTTTAATTCTGGAATCACGATGTTAATTTAATACTATCACTGAGTTGGCAAGTATTATGGCATCGCAGCTAGGCATATTAGAGACTACACCTTATTTCTCTACTGTCCATTTTTTTAGTAGCTATTTCTGCTCATTAGAAATATTTTAAATTTTTCTGCATATTAGACTTGATATGACTCTGGTGCATGGTAAAATGTATACAGCTGTATTTATTACAGCTGTTACCCAAGCGGGAGACTGTCGACAATAAAGTATCATGAAAATGGTATTTTATGGTCGGCAGTGTAGCCTTTAGGACTTCTGTTGTCGGGTTAAATGATGGGTGTTCTCTGAACACCCATTTTTTTTTAACTCCTCTCAGGTCATTTTGAAGCCATTTTCTCTTTTTGCCGTTACTCCTCCAGGCCTTGAGGATCTTGCAGAAGAAGAGTTAAAAGAACTAGGTTTTAAAGGTTTAAAGCCAATAAAAGGTGGAATTGAATTCTCTGCTCATTGGAAAGGAATCATTCTTTGCAATAATTATGCTCGCATTATTTCGAGAGTCTTAATTCGTTTAGAGTCATTTAAAGCTCTACATTTTAAAGAATTTGTCAGAAAACTATCCGACATTGATTGGGCTCAGTTTCTCACACTAAGGAAAATTTGTATAAGAGTTCACTGCAATCACTGCAAACTCTATCACAGTGATGCACTTAAAGAAAGATTGTTAAATTTCCTAAAGCATTCAATAGGCATTGATTTTACTGAAGAACCCTCCCCTACTAACGATTCTCATCTCATTATTATTAATGGCCAAGATGATGTCTTTAGTTTTAGCCTTGACACCAGTGGAGCTCATTTGCATGAAAGAGGAGTTATGAAATTCCGTGCCCATGCGCCTTTGCGCGAGAATTTAGCTGCAGCCATGGTCAGGGCTTCAGATTATAATCTTGCCTTATGGGACCCTATGTGTGGCTCCGGCACCATCGCTCTAGAATACGCTTTGTTTCATTTGAAAACACCTCTCAATGCTTATCGAAAATTCAGCTACGAATGCTTTGCCGGGTACGATAAGCACTACTGTGATAAATTCTTATCAGAAAAGGAGGATTGTGCCAAAAACACTTGCCCGAAGATTATTGCCAGTGATATAGACGAAAATGCACTAGAATGTGCACGTAAAAATATTGCTAAAGCTGGTTTAGATGATTATATTCACTTTGAGCAACATGATGTAAACCAGGGCGCTATTGATTCAATAATAGAAGGCGTTCAGATTCTTGCTAATCCTCCTTATGGTCATCGGCTGGAACATTTTGGCCCTGCACTCAAGAGCTTAGAAATGATGAATCAGCATATTCATATTGAGCAAGTAGCTTGCCTCCTTCCCCATTCTTTTAAGCAAAAGCACCATGAAGTCTTGTTGACCACGCGTAATGGTGGCTTGAAAGTGTCATTGCTTAAAGTGACTCGTTGATATGCTGTGCATTGCTAGTATGAGATGACCCTTATCGGTGGCAGAAGAAAAATCAGTTACTTATATCCGATCAATCCTTAGGCATTGATAACTTAAAGCAGCAGCCTTTGCCTTTTACTGAGTCGAGCTCAACCGTACCATCATTCGATTCGATCATCGTTTGCACGATATTCAGCCCCACCCCACGACCACTAACTTCAGATATAGAATCTGCAGTGCTTAAGCCTGGAGTAAAAACAAGATTCAATTTTTCTTGCTCACTTAAATCCTTGGCCATGGCTGTATCTAGCTTTCTGCATTTCTTAATCACTTTGTTTACATCAATACCACGTCCATCATCTTTTATTTCAATTGTAAACATACCCCCTGAGGAGTCAAAAGAGACTTGAATCTCCCCTTCATCGCTCTTACCATAAGAGACTCTTTCTTCAGGGAACTCTATGCCATGGCTCACTGCATTTCGCAGTAAGTGATTAAGAGGATCAACCCATTTTTCTGCAAATTCAGGAGTGATACGCAAGTCGCCGCCATTCAAGACTAAAGGTTTTAAAGACTTTTCTTGTGAAACAGCTAAGTTTTTAACCATTGTAATCATGGGTTTAAAGTACTCATTACACTTGACTGTTAATACACCATGCCAATAAGCTAGTTCTTCGTCTATTTCTTTTTGACTAGGACCTTTGTTTGAGCCTGGAACTTTTTCGAGTAGTTGCACAAGCTGATTGATTCTTGAATGCTCAATTTTCGTTTTACGTGTATGCTCTTCGCGCTCAGTGTATATTTTTAGTTTTGCGGCCCAATTGAGTAAGCGTTTAGCACAATTTTCAAAACGCTGATAAGATGATTGAAGCTCATTTTGAAGGTCCTGGTCTTGTAAGTCTTTATCAATAGCATTCTCAATTTTATCTTCTAAGTCATGGGCAAGTTTTTCAATTTCATTCACTTGCATTAATGCGGCTCCGCCTTTAACCGTATGAGCACAGCGTTTAGCAAGATTGTAATTGACTTGTGTCAAACCACTCTTCATCAGCTTACTGAGTACCTTGTTTCTCGAATTTAATTCTTTAAAAAACAAAAACAGCGATTCTTCAGGGATATTTAAAATTTGCGTAAGGGTCTCGACTTCCTGAGTTCTCTGCTGCTTCTCTTCGATATACTTTCTTGACAACTCCCTTTCTTCAGTGACATCTTTCGTAATCATCATAATACGACGCAAGGCACCATCGACGGTGATGGGCATAAAATGCGTAATGAGTGTTTTTTCAAGGTTTTGCCACTCTGTAAAGGGATTTAATAAGTCTATTTTTTCCCAGGAAAAACGCTGAAAAACATTAAAGGCCATTTCTATCCACTGTTTAAATTCATTTTGTTTTTCCTCACTTTGAGCCTTTAAAACGTCCAAAATATTGAGACCAGAAATTGCTTCAAGGCCAAAGACCTTAAGGCTTTCCAAGGTGTAACCCTCCGATATAAGACCATCTGAATCAAAACTTAAAATTGAAATATCGATAACATCTAAGACCTCTTTCATTTGGGTTTTACTTGTGAGCAGCTCATCAGTGCGTTGGCTGACCTCACTCTCTAAATTATCATTTAAAGCCCTTAGTTTTTCTGTGACGTTTAGAAGTTCTATGGCTTTACGCTGCTCCTCTTCGTAAAGCTCGAGGTAACTTGATTGCAAAGCGACTTCTGAAGAGAGATCATTTAAAGCAACCAAGTAAGCTGTTGTCTCTCCTGATTCTCCAAGTGCTGGAATAAAAGAGGCATTTAAATTGTATTTATTCTCTTTGACTGAACAAGATATATCCACCTCACGAAAGCATCCATTTTGGGAGTTTGTACATAGAGGAGTGTCTTTGCAGATATCAAAATTTAGGATATCACAACACATGGGACGAGTCTCCATATCTTCCGAATAAAACCCAAAAAGGCTACGGAAAGCGTTATTGGCATAAATAATTCTCTTCTCGCCATCTATCAGAAATATGGCTGTGGAAAATGAGTTAAAAATATGGAGCTGGCGACATAGCAATAAAAAATCAACATTACGGTCTAAAGAAGAAAGCAGAGCCTTCTTCAACACTTCAGGGACGATTGGCTTCATCACATATTGCGTGATCCCCTTTCTGAATAAATCTATGATCGTTTCTGGGCGTGTATCTCCTGTTACAACAATAATGGGCACAGAAGGGTTGATTGAGCGAATCATATTGATGACTTCTTTGTCTTCATTTGCTCTTAAAAGATCATGATTTGTGATTAAACACTGTATATCATTTCGTTGAACCAGTGTATTAATTGCGCCAGAAATCTCAGAGCATTCTATACAATTTGTATGCTCGTTACTTATGATTTT
>JADGBV010000099.1 GCA_015231345.1 Planctomycetota bacterium | reverse complement strand
TCATGCATAAGGCTCATAAAATTGCGATACTGATCATGGTGATTGAAGCCTTTATTGATTGAATTCAATGCACCCTGCATGAACGATTCAAATCCAACAAGGAGAAACTTACAGCCGCTTTTTGCCATTACGTCCACTAATTGAGGTTCTTTTAGTAGACGAGTTGTTGCGAGCCCTCCCCATTTCTTTCGTAGAGGGATTAATGCCTTAAAAAGCTCAGTTGCGTATTCTGTGTCATCCACCAAGCTGACATCATTAAAAGCTATATACTTCCCAGGGATATTTTTTATTTCTGCTATCACATCCCCAATTGGTCGTTTTAGGTAACTCTCAGTAACTACAGGGATCGTACAAAAATCGCAGCTCCCTTTGCAACCCCGCGTTGCCATCACAGTATTTGGCATCATGTACCCTGAATTTCGTTGAAATTCGCGGTGTGGAGTAGGCAAGCTTAATGATTTTTTTGAACCCTGATTCTCAGTTATATATCGTTGTTTTAGCTCTTCTTTATAGAAGTCACGCAATAGCTGAGGCCATGAGGATTCTCCATTCCCAATGAGAATACTGTCAGCATGTTCTTTCGCCTCATCTGGTAAAATTGAAACGTGAACCCCTCCTAAAACCACAGTTTTCCCTTGTTTTCTGAAGTGGTCCGCCCAGTGGTAAGCTCGGTGTGATGTGCCCGTAAGAACGCTGATCCCAACCATGTCTGCACTTGTTGTCGTAGGAACGGTGTCTATGCTTTCGTCGATAAGTGTAAAGCTGATGTCTAACTCCTCTGGCGCCAAGGCACTCAGCATCGTCAGGGTAAGCGGGGCTTCTCTCATGGACCGGGAGAATGACCTAAAGCTCAATTTATGGATCTTGGCATCCGGAAGGATGAGTAAAATTGTCCTTTTGTGCTTCGGTTCAGTGATATGGCTTAGGTTTTCCATGGCTAATGGGTAATTTATAACAGATTCTCTTCTTGAAAATGGTTTTAGGGGGTCACTTGGGAATTTAAGTGTTTAAAAAAGATTTAGTAATTCTTATGCTAACATTTTTATTCGCTTTTCGCTTCTAATATGGTAAGCTGGAGTCAATTAATTCAGATACCCTGTCTGCATTTTGAGTAAATCGCATGCAAAAAATGTATATTTCTGTGGTATTCTGACCCTCTTGATAAGAGGAACTTAAAGGTCATTAATATCAGAGGTGCTTTTTTCAGAATAACGTATTTCTGAGCTACATATTCCTGACCGGTAATATTTATATTGACAATGAGATTTTTCAAGCAATAATTCCCGATCAGGAACATGAAAATATCTTCATCACAAGAATTAGGGCAAGCAATACGGCTGAGGAGAAAGTCTCTGCATGTCACACAGAAGGATCTTGCGCTAACAGCAGGAACAGGTCTTCGATTTATTATAGATTTGGAGAGAGGAAAACCCACTTGTCATATCCAAAAGGCATTAAGTGTTGTTCAAGCCCTTGGAGTAAAGATTAACCTTTCAGGTGTTGGTGATGAGTCATGAATAAGTTAGTCCTCTGCCTCGAATAGAGTCAAAGAAACTTTGAAGTGAACCTCGGATTTTGAGTTTGAAGATTTATCTACCCTTCTTTTTACTATGCCTCCTCTTAATAGGTTATGGGTATTATATATCCCTAAAACCCAATACGGAGATTTACAGCTATTCTCTTAACGATTATGGAATCAAGATCTTCACCTACCCAGAAGACGGCATAGCAGATCTGATTAGTGCTCAACTCAAACTAGAGAGTGAAAATGATTCTCCTGTCTTACTGACGAATGGTCCCATTTTCGACAAAGGCAATAAGCATTTGGGGTTGGTTGTGAGAGATGGCAAAGAATTATCGCCCCTGAACCTTGAAGATGGTAAGGGGAATTTCTACTTGAAACCCAACGGTGTTTTCGCTATCGAAAATAGAAATGTTAATATTCTTCCCACGTCATCATACGCTGAAATGAGGCCATCAGTGTCTCTGGCTTTTCAGTCGGGCCCCTTGCTTTTACACGAAGGGAAAATACACCCGAGCCTCTCAAAATCATCAAAAAGTAAATTCACTCGGGGAGCAATTGGTGTCACTCAGGATGGCAAAGTGGCATTTGGTTTATTTAAAGAGAGGACGACATTATATAAACTTGCAGAACATATGAGAGATGATTTAAATTGCCACTCGGCTCTTTACCTTGATGGTGCGATTACAGGATTCCTTACACCAAGAGAATCGTTTAATTTGGAAGGAAGGTATGCTATGGTGATTTGTATTGTGAAAAAGTAGGTAGTGAAGATGAAGATACAACAATCGCAACAGGTCGTGCTGGCATGAGAGTCAGAAAAAGTATAGCCTACGCCTTATTGATCATTGCTGGATTTTTTATTATTCACAGACATGGAAGATGGCTATGGAATCCCATATGGCTTAAAGTTTCTGGCAAAAGCACTGTTGCTGAAGTACAGGAGAAATATGGCCAGCAGGTAAAACTAAAACTAGAGCCACTCTTTAAAAAAGCTGACCTTGTTTACCCCCCAGAAGAAATGACTTTACTGGCATTTAAGCAAGAGAGGGTACTGGAGTTATGGGCAAAACACAAAACACAATGGGTTAAAATCAAGGATTATCCCTTTACTGAATTCAGTGGAAAGTTAGGGCCAAAATTGATGCAGGGGGATCGGCAAATCCCCGAAGGTATGTATCAAGTCAGTTATTTGAATCCAAATAGCAGCTATCACCTTTCGATGAAGTTAAACTATCCAAATGAGTTTGATCGGAAAATGGCTGAGACCGACGGAAGGAATAGGCTTGGTGGAGATATTTTTATCCATGGGAAATCTGTGACCATTGGATGCATTCCTCTTGGAGACCAGGCCATAGAAGAATTATTTTGTTTGGTGAATTTAACTGGAATGGATAAGGTTTCAGTGATCATCTCCCCTTGTGACTTTCGAAAGAATACAATAAAGGCCGCTCCTCAGAAATCTTGGGTCGCTGGACTGTATAAGAAAATCGAATCAAAAGTCAGCGAGTTCAGGTAACCAGAATAATTCGCTTACATAAGCACTCTACCTAAACACCGAAGGAAGGTAACTCAGCCAATGTGCTTCCCATTCTCTGGGAAGCACACTTTCAAAGTCTCTCAGCTCCGTAAAGCTCATAAAACAAGAGCTTTGTTGAATGAACAAAGCTCTTGAAATCTACCTTTAGTCCGGTTAAAAGTAACCTGACACCAAAAGATGATAATTAATAGTTCGACTTATTGAAGTCTTTTTTTACGATAGAATGCCATTCCAGCTAGACCTAATCCCATTAGAGCCATTGATGTTGGTTCTGGCACAGCTGCTCCTTCGAGCATAACATTATCGATGGCGAAAAATTCTGTCCCTGTGTGGGTTGTATCACCATAGCCACCGCCATAGTTATAATGAGTACCTAGGTTAAATGGTTCCCAACGAATGGTGTGAATGCCTGAATCCAGAACCACGCCACTGAGGTCAATACTGCTCGATGTTATGCCATTATTTATGAAAACTGATTGGCCGATATTGCTAAAGCCGTTTCCACTATCCAGCTGAAGCTGAACATCGTAACCACCATAAGTTGAATAATAAGGGTTGTGGTTATGAGAATGAGTAAAGGAAAGACTGTCGAGGCTTAGCTGAGAAGTCACTTCTAGCTGCACATAAGGATTATAACTACCGAACCAACGAGTTACGAGGGACTCTCCGGAAACACTTGTGCCTCCTCCTGATGTGCCGGTAACGTGTGCATCGTGAGATAATCCTTCAAAAACAACTCCCTCCACATTGGAGGCTGGAGAATAATCCCATTCAATGATAGGTGCAGCTCCTGCAGTTTGAATGAAGAGTAGCAAAGAGAAAATGCAAAGGCACTTCAATTTGATTTGGGAAAAACTAAATAACTTATTCATGAGTTTGACTCCTTGAATTAAAATGAGAAAAATTTAACTAATGAGATACTGTAGTTAGATAATGAATTTTGAATAATCCATACTTAAACTTATGCTATTAAGTATGATATCCTGTCAATGGGTGCAAGACTAAGGAATCTTAATTCACATTTGTTATCCAGAGCTTTGGCTGCAAGAATGAAGGGTTTATTATTTTTCGAGCTGACTTAAGTTCAGGATTTACTTCTTAATGAGCTGCAGTGTATTGCGTATTTGGCCCTCTTCCCTTTTTTACTACTTTCCCACCTAAGATCAGTTTATCAATACTCTTTAAGGCGGTTGCTTTGCTGACCTCCAATTTTTTGGCAATCTTTGAGCTTGACGTAGGACCCTTTTTTAGTAGATCCAAAATGATTTTCTGGTCCTTTTCTTCGCTCGAGTTAAAATTAGATTGCTGAGAATCAACCCATCGCATCGTTACCTTGAATGAGCCTGCACCTTCTTCAAAAAGGGGCATAGGAAATTGCAATTGTTTCATAGTGTCCATTATAAGCTTGATACCTGTCCCCCTTTTTTCTATTAACTGCAAGCGTCGTGATAATTGGCAAATAACTTTGTTCCTAATATAGCTTGCTCCATTGCCTAGCTCTTGAGGTACAAATGGTCCAGCAAAATGACCTGGACTGAATATTTCCAATCTATCTGGGTAGAGAGCAATTTTAATTGGCCCTGGGAGACTATAGTTCCGATGAAAAATGGCATTTTGGATAGCTTCTCGAAGAACGCTAAGTGGCAATATACTTGTGGCTGCCTCATACTTTGTCCCTCGCAAGGTGTAATTTTGCCCCAGCCACTGGCAAAGCAGTTCTAAGACAGCTTCAGACTGTAGAGGCAAAGGGCCATAAATATCATGGGATTCAATAGTTTTCCGACCTGTTCGTTCAGCCATTCGACTGATGATGACATATGCCTCGCGAACCCATTTATGAGGCTCTGGATGAAACATAAGCACTGCCCCACGTCGAGGTCGCTTTTCCCCATTTAAACGATCATACTCGAATAAATCCAGAGAGCCTATACTATTTTCAGAAAGCAATGCCTTTGGAAGAGGGCTCAAGTCTAACTCCCCAAAACCTATATCCAAAAGAGGCTCTTCATCATAAGTCAATCGACGGCGCTGAAGCTTTAACTCCTCCAACATTTCATCACTGGCTCGACGAGTGTGTGGCCCAATTCTCAAATACACTCCTTTTTCAATTCCTTCACTATTTATGAAATACGGTTTCTGATTTCCAGGAAATACACGAATGACCAAGCAACTTTTTCCCTCGATGTTTTGCTCATAAATTTGAGGAAAAATGGGAGGCGATATCAAATCATAAAGAGTTGTATTGAGTTTTTCAGAAAGTTCATCTATACGATTTTCGCTAAGGCCAATTACACTTATAGATCGATCCTTAACTCCAGCAATGAGCGTACCTCCATCTCCGTTGGCGAAGGCAACAACCGTTTTTGCCGTTTTACGAATATCCGTAATATCTTGCTTATACTCTTGTGTTCTAGATTCTCGTTCCATAAAAGCTCTCGACATCGTTTAAACGTTTAATTAATTCATCTATTAATTATAATTATTTGCAATTTTATGGTATTCGTTTAAACGATAAGTCAATAAGACAGCTCTGATACAATAACATGTCTTATTCCCCTTGTGACTATAGATTCATAGCTTTCCTCTTTCGAACGGGAATAGCCAAAAAACTAGCAGAACCTCCAATTCCTCCTACCGGTGGAGCATCCTCATGCCCCATTAATATGCTCTTTGGCTTATTTATTTTTCCCCTGTGTGAAGTCTCATGTCTCAAGGTAATTCCCAAAAATTTGAAGGTGCTAGTCGCTATGTTCTTGATGAAGAATTAGCTCAAATTGTCAATATTTCTATGGCCTTAGAAATGCCATTATTGCTTAAAGGGGAGCCTGGAACAGGAAAAACTATGTTGGCTCACTCGATCGCTCAAAGTTTAGATATGGAGCTGATTGTCTTGAACGTTAAATCGAGCATGAAATTAGTCGAAGCGCTTTACCAGTACGATACCCTGACTCGTTTGAATGATAGCCGTTTTGGCGATTCAGAGCGAGATGTTAGTAATATAGAAGAGTACATCAAAATGGGTAAAATTGGCCAAGCTTTTAAAGCCGATAAGAAAACTGTTCTACTCATTGATGAGATCGATAAAGCTGATACGGATTTTCAAGATGATATGCTAGATGTCTTAGATCAGATGGAATTTGATATCATGGAAATCGATAAGACCATTAAAGCTAAGAATAGGCCCGTTTTTATTATTACCTCAAACTCTAAAAAAGACCTCTCCGATCCTTTTTTGGGTCGATGTAATTTTCATCATATAGCCTTTCCCGGCCCCAAAATGATGAGAAAAATCGTACATGTGCATTTTCCGGAAATTGACCATAGTCTTATGGAAAGCGCCATCGATGCTTTTTACCGCATGCGAGACCTAGACCATGTTGAAAAGAAACCCGCTACCCGAGAACTCATCAACTGGATTCGAGCACTCCAAGCCGACCCTGACTTCCACCCCAAACAGCTGAGTAAAGGACAAATGCCTTTCTTAGGCATTTTATTTAAGAAAAGCCAAGACTTAGAAAGAGCCCAGTCCCAAGGGGGCAGAGTTTACCGCTAAATCATGTTTATTGGTTTTTTCTATACCCTTAAAGAAGCCGGACTGCCCGTTAGTCCCACTTCTTTTCTCACCTTGCAGCGTGCCCTTGAGATGGGCCTTATCAATTCCACCGGTGACTTTTACACCTCTGCTAGAACCATCTTGGTTAAGAGTGAACGCTTTTTTGATATTTTTGATCAGGTTTTTGCCCATCATTTTGATGGCGTTGAATTGCCCGACTTTAAAGGAATGGAGCTCGATGAAATGTTTCGCTCTCTCTTGGATGAATGGTTAAGTCACCCTAAAGAATTAGCTAATATGCTGGGAATTGACGAGTCCCAACTCGCTAAACTCAACGCCGATGAGCTCTTGCAATATTTTAAAGATAGACTAGACGAACAAAAAGAAAGACACGAAGGCGGCAATAAATGGATCGGTACGGGCGGCACTTCTCCCGTAGGTCACTCTGGTTATCACCCTGGTGGTATGCGAGTTGGTGGCATGTCGAGAAATAAATCGGCCATGAAAGTCGCTGCATCCAGGCGATACAAGGACTACTCTTGCCAAGGCACCTTAACAGAATCGATGATGGGTGAGGCCCTGAAAAGACTCAGGCATCTCGTGCCTTCAGGTGCCAAAGATAACCTCGATATAGACAAAACCATCGTCCAAACCATGAAAAATGGCGGCGAAATTGAACTGGTTTTTGAAAGAAGCTTAAAAGACCGGCTAAACGTTATATTAGCTATCGATAATGGAGGCTGGTCCATGGATCCTTATATACCTGTGGTTCAAGCTCTTTTCACCCATGCCCGTGCTCAGTTTAAGTACTTTAAAACAATATACTTTCATAATACGATTTATAGTACTGTTTGGGAAGACCCGGAACGTTACCGTAAAGAAGTTCAAATAGAAGATTTACTGAAAAACGACCCTGAAACACGTATTATTTTTGTCGGCGACGCCAGCATGGGGCCTTATGAATTAATCGATACAGATGGAGGCTTGTCCATTTACGAAAGAAGTGGCAAGCGAAGTATAGATATACTTAGAACTCTCTCTAAAACCTTCCCCCATACAGCTTGGCTAAACCCAATTCCCAAAGAACACTGGCATTACACCCACACCATTAAAAAAATTGGTCAAATTTTCCCCATGTTTGATTTATCTCTCGATGGCCTTGAAAAAGCCGTCAATAGCTTGATGGTCAAGTAGGGCAGAAAGCTTGAGCCAGTTGACATCAACCCTATTTCATTATTTTATATTGATTCACCCCTGACGCCAGCACATGCATTTCTCAGTTCGTTTCGCTCTCATTTTCTTCATAAGCTCCCTTGGAGTGACCTGTTTTGGAGCAGAGGCTCATGGTATCAAACTCAATCAACCTGAGAAAAAAGAGCCTTGGTGGAAAGAGGAGATGAGGCTAGCAAATAAGTCATTAGTCAATAAAAGTGCTCCTACATCGAAAATCTTTCAGAAAAATGAGACAAATACCAGAGCAATTAGTCAGCGAAACTCAAAGACAGCAAACCCCTTAAAGTTCTCAAATGCAGCACCTTACAAAAAATGGGGTCTAAAACTCAAAGCCGGATTCAGCAAACCAGAAGTCACATACTGGGACAGAAACTTAGAAAGCCATAAAGCCGTTAATTATTCTCTTGCTGGAGCGTATTATTTCCAGAATGGCCTATCCTTAAATGCTGAAATCCAACACTTAGACGGTGACGGCAAAGGAGCGTTGAGCACAAATGAGTCAGTGGGAGTGGCTTATAAATACTCGGCAATGCCCATTTCCATTGGCCTTAATTACGAATATGCCAAAAAAACAACATCCTTTTTTAGGCCATTTCTCAGCCTGGGCTATAGTTTTGCCGATTACGAAGTGGAAGTTGAAAATACTGCCACCGTAGAGGAAGATGAGGAAGGACTTTACTATGGAGGAGGTTTTCTATTGAACTTCTTTAATGCCAATAAGGGCAACTCATCTCATGAGAATTACAAGCATTTCTTTTGGGTCTTTGAAGCTCGAAAAATGCTTATAGATGCTGAAAAATCAGGCATCAATTTCGGCAAAGTGATGTTTAATTTTGGCTTTGAAGTGAGATTTTAAGCTTTTTAGCAAGCTCTTAATCAATCCAAACTAGACGACATAGCTTTTATTTTACTCATAGAGTCGTTTGTAGACCTTTTTTAAAATGCCGTAAACTACTTAAAGTATTTAATCAGCCATTAAAAGCTCTTGAGCCTCCCATATGAGAAATCTCTCAATTCTATTTATTTCCTTTATATTGACTCTTCTAAATCAATGCCTAGGCGAAGATATTAGCGGTCTTATTCGGTACGAAAAAGTCACTTACGATGATTCACAGACAAATAAAATCAATACCGTAAACACAGTATTACCTGGAGCCAGAGTGAGTATCTCCCATGCCGGTCCAACACAGTCGACAACAACTGATGCAAATGGCAACTATCAGTTTGGCGGCATCACTGCGCCTTACACCATCACAGTGTACTCATCGAACAATAGTATAATTGTAAGGAACAGGAATGAGACAACATACTCCTATCAACTTTCCCAAAATTCAAAAAGCGCCGTAATTTCTGTCGCAAACAATTCAGGGGCTTTTAATATCTACACTAAAATGTATGAAGCGAAAATGTGGCTTGCAGAAAAAGGAATCACCAGCATCAGCTCTGGTGTCAGTAGTGCTACCGACTCCTTCGATGACTATCGTTATGGCACATCACTCAATAATATCATTGTCAATTGGCCCTCAGACGGAACATATTACGACCCTGAAAACGGACAACTCAGTTTTTTAGGGGGCTCAGAAGAAACCGATCACGATGAATTTGACGATGACATTATTCTTCATGAATTTGGCCACCTACTTATGGACGCCATTAGTGTTGATCATTCCCAAGGTGGGCCACATAGTATTACAGACCACATCGATATGCGCTTAGCCTGGTCTGAAGGTGTAGCCAGCTATGTGTCAGCTGCCATCCGTAACGACAGCAATCTAGTAGATACCACATATACAGATACTAGCCTAAACGCCTTGACTCGAGGCAGCAATTATGATATCAATGACCCTGCAAGTAGTATCCAAGAGTCCACCAATGAATGGGCCGTTTCCTATATCCTCTGGAATGCACAACAAGCTGAAGATTTGTCCGGAAACGATGGCGCTGCAAGAGTTTTTAGCGTACTGACTCAATTCGAAAACCTGCCCTCATCAGTGAGCAACTCACAGATCTCCCTAGACACCTTTCATGACGTCTGGAGCTCGAATAGTTACACTGATTTAAATTCATATTATAGCGAAATGAAAATGTCCTACGAAAAGGACTTCAGTGAAATAATCGAAGGACAAGAAGTACCCGTCCCCGTAAGCACAACAGGCACAATGAGTAATACCCAAACCCTTTACCCTTATTCGGATGTGGATTACTATTCTTTCAACCCTGCACCAGGAACTTATGCCATCCAAACCCATCTTGCTGGGCGCACAGGCAATGGAATACTGACATCACTCAAGCTCTATAAGGGCAGTATCGCAAATGAGAATATCATAGCCACAAACAACCAAATTGGCGAGAGCAGAGTTGCACAAACGTCAGGTTTTGAAGTGACTTTCACCGACCGAGCAACTTACTATGCCGCTGTCTCCAGATTCAATAGCTCTTCTGCCAACTACGGTCTGAATGCTCCCGGGGACTACACCAGTACAGCCGGCAGTTACGGAAGCTATAAGCTTTCCGTAGAAAAAGATGGCGTACTTTCCATACCTATCACTCCCACAGGGTCCTCTGGAGGCTCCATAGCAGGAAGCCCAAGCACTCCCGGCTCTGACAATGGTGGCGGAGGCTGTTTGCTTCGTTAATTCAAAAGATTAGCATTATTTAATTCAAAAACTTAAAACATTATGCCCACAAATTCCTCGCAAAGCCCAGCTCCTCTTTTCCATTTTTGGAA
>JADGBV010000098.1 GCA_015231345.1 Planctomycetota bacterium | reverse complement strand
TGTATTAGAATTCAAGGACTTGGGCTACGTGACTTTGTCTAAGTTGTCGGCAGATAAGGTTGATAAAAAAGTTTCAGTGAAGCTATCGTTGGGTAAAGTAAGATGTAAAGTGAATAAGCTTAAAGCCAAGTCGTCTTTTGTGATAAAGAGTCCTGTTTCTGTAGCGGGTGTTAGGGGAACTGACTTTGGTGTATCTGTAGGTTCTGATGGTACGACAGATATTGATGTGGAAGAAGGTGAAGTGGAAGTGGGATCTGTTGATGAAGGTTCTTTTGAGCCTGTAAGTGTGGGTGCGGGGGAAACAACAACAGTTCGCCCTACAACAACTACGAGTCCAAATGTGGGCGATGGCGTATCTGATCAAGGATCTGATAATGGGCAAAGTGATGATGAGCAAGATTATGGTGATTCGGATGAGGATGAAGGGGACGAATTGTTAATTCCACCCACTCCCGATGAAATTATCGAAGATATTACTCCAGGAGATGAAGGAGGCTCATTAGATGGGATTCCATTGGATGAGATTCCTGAGATAAAAATAGATTTCGACACGAATATTTAAGAGCAGTCTGTGATGAGTATGATAAAAATAACCCAGATATTATTATTTTCTGCATCGATTATGATGGCTTTGGCCTGTGGAGGCGGAGGCTCAACGAATGCTGATAGCCAAGCAGATAATCCAGGCGCAACGAATTACTCATTTCGCTTTAAAGGTGAAGCTGGTCAAAAGATAAATGTCTATGGTCTCGATGGAAGTTTTAATGAACCCGCCCCTTTTATTAGTAGCGCTGATTATAATAGCGAAGGCTACGCTTTGCTTGCTTTAGAAGCTGGTCAGGCCTACCGTTTGCGTTTAGAAATGGATGGGGTTGAAATTATGGAATTTATTATTCTTCCCAGTGATTTTGAACGTATCGAAAATGGTATTTTATTTATGGGCGAAATGAATGCGGCTACGACATTTATTAGTTCGCGTGTCTTTGCTGCTTTGGACAGTTCAGATGAAAGTTCTCAAAAAGCTAGAATGAAAGCCGAAGATGTGATGACCCTTCTGGAAAGTTACATGGCAGATGCGAATATGACAAGTGTGTCTGATGCTACTCTTACCAATATAGCTAATTATGTGAATCCCACTGAATTACGCTGGATTCAAATTTGTGCCTTAAGTTTAAGACGTGTTTATAATACCATCCAAGCTGGTGAAGAAATAAATCAAGGGAATCTGGACGCCATGGTAAATCAATTGAGTAGTTTGGCAAAAGTAGAATCAGATGGAGGCGATGTATCCACTCTTCTAGTTGATTACCTTGCCTTAATGAGTGATTATGAACCTTTGAGTCTGAGTGATGCACAGGCTTTGTTGGGAGACAATGCTGGTGATGCGTTGCCTCTATTGGTGCAGCTAGTGTCAGCGGCTAGTTTAAGTGATGCTCTAGAAGTTTTATCTCAGGCTCAAGGCGCTGAACCCAAACCCTACGCCCTCTTAAGTATGAAAACTGGTGAAGTTGAATACCTCAGTGAAATATCCTCCTCGGCAAATATTTACACCGACAGCATGGTTTTTAGACGTATCGCATCCTCTGATAGCTTACCGCTTTATGCTGATGGCGAATATGTAAATGTATCCAGCAATACTCATTTCTATATGGGTATTTTTGAAGTGACTCAGGGTCAGTACGAGAATATGACATCTTCTACAAATCTATCTGCTTATGAAGGCGATAATAAACCCGTCGAATCTGTTAGTTGGAATGAGGCATCAGCCTTCAGTAAAGCTTTATCTGAGCTGTCAGGGAAAAGCATTAGCCTGCCCACAGAAGCGCAATGGGAGTATGCTTGCCGAGGCAGTTCTGTGACGACTTCAGATAATACAACGGATGATTACCAATCTTGGCGTTGTTTTGAGAATGGTGGAGCGCAAACAGGCCCTGACTCTGTGGGGTCGTATGACGCTAATGCCTATGGGCTATACGATATGCACGGTAATGTAGCCGAATGGTGCTTGGATTACTTAGAGACTGCCGTTGATGGATCGCTAAATCCAATTGGCGAAAGCTCTGATACAAAAGCCATCCGTGGTGGTGGTTGGTTTAATAAAGCAATACACTGCACCACAATCAATAAAACAACTGCATCTCCAAGTATAAGTAATTCAGTCACAGGTTTTCGCGTTATCATCCAAGGTGACTAGATCTTATTGAAGGAGGCCCCTCCTTTAAGGAATAGTCATATTGGCCTGCTAATAACGACTATAAACTGCTGATATCACGAACACAGCGCACATAATTGTAGATGCGCACGACATCACCTTGGGGGCCATGACCAGAAGAGTAGTCCTCAGGGTCGCCACTTTTCGGGTCTGATCTCTGACAGCCGGCACCATGTACATCTGTGAGGAATGTGGATCCATCAAATGTGCTCATATAACCTAATGCTTCGCCGAAAGCAAGGTAAATGCCAAAACTGCCGGGGGTGAGGCCATCGAGATGGGAAGTGCCAGTCCAGAAGAAAGGGAAATTGCTTTCTCCCCCTTCGTCTATTATGGAGCTACATTCAAAAAGGGGATCAATGGCTGCAGTGCCGTGGCTAGCAGGAGAGCGAGTGTAATCCACAATGCTTTGTAACTCTTTTGGGTTTGGTAAACGCCAGTCGCTATAATTGGCATATTCTAAAGATTCGGCCCAACTTAAAGCATCGCTCCATATCATTCCCCCTTCTCCTAGATGACCACTATCTAGTGTCATCCACATAAGGCCAGTGGCCTCATCGCTAATGGTATTGTCACCGTTGTCCACAAATTGATTATAGCCGTAAGAAGTATTCCCTCGCACATGCATAAGGAAAAATGAAGATTGAGTGGGGTAACCTTTAATCCGCCCATCGGCAAAATTGACACCGAACATGGTCTTGTTGCTATTCATGGTGCTTCCTGTATAGACTGTGCTTGTCATATACTGCGAATCTATCAGGCGTTCACCTGCGCTCTCATCTCCATACTGAAAAAGGAAATATTCTGTGTCGATATAGGGAACTGTAGTGCCTGTACTGACATTAAGCTCGCCATTAAATTTGATAAGAGAGTAGAGTTCTTTGATGGTTGGGACGCGCCAATCATCGTGACCGGCTAATTCAAATGAAGCCTCTCCATTAATCCCAACTTGCCACGACACCTTTTCTCCAGGATCTTGTTGCCACATAAGGCCTGTAACAAGGTCTGTGACTGTACCATCTTGATTGTCTTGGTAAGAGGGTTCAAAGCCTTGGTAATTGGCATCTTGACCATAGTAGGCGTGGGCTGAATCAATGTCTCCTAGTGAATTGCCATTATTATCGTAAGCCTTGTGTTGGGCGGTATCGACGATAGGGTAGGAGCCTGCACTACTTGTTCCACCGGCATTTTCAGATGAAACGATGCTACTGTCACTCTCTTCTGTCGCATTAGGATTTGCCAGAGCATCATTGAGTGCATTTAGGTTGCTCTCATTTGCTGGGCTGCAAGCCAGGGCAATCACCAGAGGGGTTCCCAATGAAGATATGCGCAAGTACCGATTGCTGAATGTAAACATAAATTCTCCTTTATATTTGGGATATATATTACAAAAACACATTTTAATGCAAAATATGAGCTTATCAAGCCAAAAAAATCAGGAAAGAATACGCACTCCTCTAAGTTATTGAAAATTAACTGTTTGAGTTCAATGTGAATGATCTTACAAAAACCTATTCCATTGCCTTAGGCAGCTGGCATGGCTTGTATATCATTTTGGCAGTTAATAATATTGAAAATATTAAAATAAAGGAAATATTATGGCCAGTAATGTATTAGGCACGCAGCTTGAAGCTTGTTGTTTGGATCCCGTAACTGGTTTTTATCGAGACGGTAAATGTAACACTGGACGAGGAGATAGTGGGCTCCATACAGTCTGTGTGGAATTAACTGAAGAGTTTCTTCAATATGCTCGGTCTTTAGGCAACGACCTGATAACCCCCATGCCTCAATATGATTTTCCAGGACTTAAGCCAGGCAATCATTGGTGTGTTTGTGTGCGCACTGTTGTCGATGCCCTGAAAGCCAAAGTTCCTTTTAAGATCCGACTTAATTCGACGCACATTTCAGTAAAAGAGTTTATCGATATGGACGATTTGATGGCAAGGAAATCTGGTTAGCAAATGATATTTTAAAATATCATCATTTCAAAAAATCTTCTTTCGCGTATTTTTAAGGTCACTGCGGTGACTTTTCTTATCCATCCTTCTCGTCTGCGAGCCTTTAGTCGGTTTAGTGGCGACTCGTTTTTTATTGGACTTTCCTGCATTTTGCAAGATAAGTTTAAGGCGCTCTATTGCAGATGTTTTATTTTTCTCTTGGCTTCTAAATTCTTGAGCTTTGATGATAATGAGGCCTTCTTTGGTGATTCTTTTATCGCTGCATTTCCTTAAGCGATCTTTGTAGAAATCAGGTAAACTGGATGAAGGAATATCAAAACTAAGGTGTATGGCAGTAGCGACTTTATTAACATTTTGTCCTCCTGCACCTTGGGAGCGAATGGCAGAAAATTCAATTTCGCTTAAAGGAACTGAAACCCTTTGAGAAATGATGAGAAGTTTACTTTCGTCCATGTGAATGAGTCTGCCCCTATATAGGGTAGCCTGCAGCAATGATTTTTCGCAGAGGCTCTAATTCCTTTTCGTAATTTTTCCACCTAGCCACTGAACTATTGTAGAGAGGCTGCCTCACTTGCCAATTACTGGCAGTGCGGATGGGCCTTTCGGTTTTATAATACTCTAAGCAGCGTTCATCCCAGTCTAAATTCACGGTTTCAAGAAGCTTCTTGCTCTGCTCTTCTTGATTTGCAATAGTCTCTTCATAGTTGACCTCAAGTATATTTTGAGGGAGGACTTCTTGCCAATGCTTCATGACTTCTTCGTGGGCTAAGTACATATGTCCCAAGTTCTCCAAATTGGTCGAAAAAGTCATTTTCTCAACAAAGCGAACGAAATAGCAGGATAGGCAGTTATCCAGTGCATTTCGTTTGCAATAAATAAACTTAGCTCTAGGGAAAAGCAATGCCATAAGCCCTAAAGAAAATAAATTAAAAGGCATTTTATCCGTGACTCTTACAGAGTCTGGACTCATGCTTTGTAGGTACTCGATATGCTTATTGGAAATAATTTTCGAATCATCATAACTTATATCGAGAGCTGAGAAAGGGAATGTTCTTTTTTCTGGTGAATAGTCAGATAAGCGATTGCGAATAGCGCCGATTTGTTTCAGTTCCCCAGCTCCATGTACGGAAGGGTGGGTGGCAATGATTTGTTCTGTTAATGTCGTGCCAGATCGAGGCATCCCTACAATAAAAACGGGCAATTCAGAATAACTGCCATAATCTTTTCGTTGGGCAAAAAAGTCTTTATTGAAGACTTCTTTGAGTTCACGAACTTTTCTAAAGAGTCCATCTTTGTCAAAAGTATGTCGAGTATCATCCCTGTCATTGGCTTTTTTTAAATGCACGAAGGCTTCTGAATAACGACTTTTGTGATCTAAGGCATCAGCTAGGGCATAATGGAGATCCGTAACTTTATTATCACTCAATGCATCACTTGCAATCATCGCTTCCATTTGTGCAATTGTTGGTCCATCGTCACTATCGGTCTTTTTGATATGGGCGAGTAAGCGATAGCCTTGAGCATGATCACTATTAATGCTGAGTAGCTTCTTGAGGTTCGCTTCAGCTAAATCATGCTTGCCATCAATAATATAGAGACTGGAGATGTAAAAGAGAGTCTCTTGGTGGTGAGGGTCAGCTTCAAGTGCTTTTTTAAAATGCATTTCAGCTTCGGGGATATTCTCTAATTGCTGAAAAAGAACAGCGCCAAGCTTATGGTGTACAGAAGGAGAGTTACCTCCAAGTTCCAAAGCTTTCTGAAAGTGAGTTTTAGCGCTTTGGTACTCATTTTTGTGTTCACAGACTTGTGCTCTTAAAATATGTATGCCAGCATCTGTGGGCCCATATTTTTCTGCACGATTGCATAAACTTTCAATTTCTTCAAAACGGCCAAGCATAAGACAAGCTTTGGCTTTAAGGAGAATGGTGGATCTCTCATTGGGTGATAACTTTAATGATTTATTATACCATTTTAAAGCTGCCGTAAGGTTATGCTGCGCTAAAAAGACGTTGCCGAGATTCTTCATGGCCAGAGAAAAATCAGGCTTGGCTTTTAGTGTTGCCCTAAGCATTTCGTATGATTTTTGCAAATCACCTTTGCGAAAGTAAATAATGCCCAGAGTATTCAGCGAATGATAGAAATTAGGCCGTAAAGCAATGGCTTGCTCTAAGAGCTCTTTGGCCTCATCTAATTCATTTTTAGCATAGAGAGTGTTGGCTAAATTATTATAAGCCTCAGAATCTTTTGGGTTCAGAGCCAAAGCTTCACGGTACGCTTTTTCTGCCTGAACCATATCGCCTACGGTTTTGAAAATGACGCCAATATTGGTATGGTGGCTTGAAACCTTAGGCTCAAGCTGAATGGCTTGATTCATGCACTTAAGAGCCACTTCATACTTTTTTGCTCGATAAGCAAGCATACCAGCATGAATCCATTCACTGCCGCTTTTTGGATTGACTTGGATCTTCCGAGGACTAGATTGTGACACTTAGGATTTGGTTCTAAGTGGCTCCGCCACTGATTATTTGGATGTTATATAATCCATCGAGATCTGCGAGAGATTCAAATGTGCCAGTCGAAGCAATTCCTGTGAGGGTGATTTCGAGTTTATCACTGCCGTGGAGAGAGGCATCTAATGTTAAAATAACATCATCGCCACTTTCAGTCACTTTGACTGTGTCTGCTGTGATAGCATTGAGTGCCGCTTCAAATTCGGAAGCATTGGCTGCTGACACGGAACCTCCACTATTGTCCAAGCGCAGAATGTCTTCGGTTCCAAAATTGTCGATTGTTATGGCTCCATGGTCGTACATGGTAAAGTTTGGACTAGTTGTTCCAGTCGTTGCCTTCATATCGACACTGAAAACATCTGTGCTGCCATCAGCGGAGCCCTCAACGGCACCGAAGTCAAGGTGTGCGTTAAGCTCTAAATGTGATACGGTGCTAGTGCCAGTGAATTCTGTGGCATAAATATCAAAAGAGTCCGACCCTTCGCCACCAAGTAGAGTGTCGTTGGTTCCTCCACTTGTGATCGTATCGTTACCTGCGCCAGCATCTATGGATTGATTGACTAGTTCTGAAGCAGTTATTTGGTCGTCGTAATCACCGAGAATAATATTCTCTAGACCTACGAATTGATTACCGGTTAAATCGATGTTCAAACTTGTACTGGCAGAGGTAAAATCAAGAGTGTCAACGCCATCTCCACCAATAATAGTATTGGAACTGGCATAAGATCCTCCATTAATATAGTCATCGCCACCTCCCGCATCAACAGATGCAGTGCTGGAACTAAGGTAGATTTCATCATCGCCATCACCTGCGTCAACAGTATCGTTTCCAGCACCTAAGTTGATCACATCATTGCCAGCACCGCTGGAAATATAGTTGTCGTCATCTGTGCCTGTAAGGGTGTCGCCTTCACTGGTTCCAATGACATGCTCAAGATTGTTAAAGTATGTCGTGTCATCTAAATCAATATCTTGAGCTGAACTTAATTGGCTTAAGTCTAAGAGGTCGGCAGTTCCATCACCACCGTCTATTGTGTCGCTGCCATTGCTTGCGATAATGCTGTCGTTACCTGCTCCCGCAGAAATCATTTCGCTGTTATCGCTGCCTTTTATTGTGTCTGCTTCAGATGTTGCGGTCACATTTTCGATCCCACTGATGTTTGGCGTACTGAGGTCAATGTTTTGCGAAGTGCTCAGGCCACTGTAATCCAGCGTATCTGTTCCTTCTCCACCGTCTATTGTGTCATTTCCAGCGCTAGCGATAATGCTGTCATCACCAGTGCCACCGTAAATGATGTCATCTCCAGAAGCTCCCGTGATCGTGTCATTGCCTCCATCACCATATAATTCATCTGCAGAATAATCGTTATCTGGGCCACCAGTAATGGAATCATCGCCATCACCACCATAAACCGTAGTGGAAGAATTATCTTGGCCAATGGTATCATCGCCAGCGCCACCGTAGATGGTGTCAGCACCTTCGTTGCCAGAAATATAATCATTCCCGGCACCAGCATGGATGTAGTTTGCTCCCGAAGTTCCGTCTAGAGTATCGTGATCGCTTGTGGCAATGATATTCTCGAAGTTCATATAAGAAGAATTGCTGTCTAAATCGATATTAAGGCCTGTTGATAGTGCGCTTAAATCAACAGAGTCATTGCCTATGCCGCCATCCAGTGTGGCGTCATTTGTGCTTGCGACTAAACTATCGTCTCCTTGATCCCCAGTAATGGAATCACTGCCTCCACCAGAAATGATGGTGTCATTTCCATCAGATCCTTCAATGGTTTCCGAAGAGGAGGATCCGATAATGCTATCGTTGCCTTCTCCAGAAAGTAAGGATTCGATATTCGTAATTCGGTCACCTGTCAAATCTATATTGAGGTCTGTGGTCATGGATGAGAAATCGAGGTAATCGTCGCCAATACCACCATCAATTGATTCAGTCGCTGATTGTGAAATGATACTGTCGTTACCTGCTCCAGCGATAATAAATTCACCATCCACTGAGCCATAAATCGTATCGTCATAAGCTGTAGCGATGATATTTTCAAAGTTGATGTAAGTGCTAGATCCTGACATCTCCATAACTTCGCCTTGCATATCCCCTTCCATACCTTGGTCTCCCCTAGGGGCACCTCCGCTAATATCAATATCAAGGCCTGTCGTCGCCGTCGCTTGACTCAGGTCAAGGACATCAATACCTGTGCCCCCGTCAAGCATTGACTCATTACCAGTGGCTTCAACCGTATCGTTGCCTTCTCCAGCGGAAATGACATCATTGCCTCCTCCGGTTGTAATCAGATCATCAAGACTTGCACCATAAATACTTTCTTGATTTGTTGAGCCGGTGATGGTATTGGCGCCTTCGCTGCCATAAACCGCTTCGATATTGTTGATGCTGCCATCGTTTAGATTAATACTTATATCTGTGCTAAGAGAACTGTAATCTAATGTGTCAGTGCCAGAACCTCCATCAATTGAGTCGTCTCCTAAACTTCCATCGATAGAATCATTGCCAGCACCAGCATCTATTGTTTCGTCGGCTAGGTCTGAAGTGGTTATTTGATCGTCGTAATCACCACTGAGAATAATATTTTCTAGGCCAACAAATTGATCGCCAGTTAAATCGATGTTTAAGCTTGTGCTGGCAGAGGTGAAATCAAGAGTGTCAATGCCATCACCACCAATAATTGTATTGGACCCGCCATCAGACCCTCCATTAATAGAGTCATTGCCAGCTCCCGCATCAACATATGCAGTGCTGGAGCTAAGGTAGATGTCATCATCGCCATCACCTGCGTCAACAGTATCGTTTCCACCACCTAAGTTGATGACATCGTTGCCAGCACCGCTGGCAATGTAGTTGTCGTCATTAGTGCCTGTGATTGTATCGCCTTCACTGGTTCCAATGACTTGCTCGAAATTGCTAAAGGATTCAGAAGCACCGAGATTAAAATCTTGAGCTGAACTTAATTGGCTGAAGTCTAAGAGGTCGGCAGTGCCGTCGCCTCCGTCGAGGGTGTCGCTGCCATTGCTTGCGATAATGCTGTCGTTGCCTGCTCCGGCAGAAATCATTTCGCTGTTATCGCTGCCTTTTATTGTGTCGTCTTTGGATGTTGCGGTGATATTTTCGATGTTACTAATGTTCCCTGTGACTAAGTCGATGTTTTGCGCAGTGCTGAGATCGCTGTAATTTAATGTGTCAGTACCGTCGCCTCCATCTATTGTATGGCTACCTGAACCCGCGATAATGGTATCGTCACCAATGCCACCGTAGATAGTGTCAGCGCCTTCATCGCCAGAGATAGAATCGTTTCCTGCACCGCCATGGATGTAGTTTGCTCCCGATGTTCCATCTAGAGTATCGTGATCGCTTGTGGCAGTAATATTCTCGAAGTTCATATAAGAAGAATTGCTATCTAAATCGACATTAAGGCCTGTGGAAAGTTCACTTAAATCAACAGTGTCGTCGCCTATGCCGCCATCCAGTGTCGCATCATTTGTGCTTGCGACTAAACTATCGTCTCCTTGATCTCCCATAATTGAATCATTTCCTCCACCAGAAATAATGGTGTCGTTGCCTTCAGACCCCTCAATGGTTTCCGAAGAGGAGGATCCTGTTATGCTATCATGGCCTACACCAGAAAGTAAAGATTCGATATTCGTAATTTGGTCACCTGTTAAATCTATGCTAAGGTCTGTGCTTATCACTGAGAAATCGAGGTGATCACTGCCGTCGCCGCCGTCGATTGTATCGCTTCCGCTGCTTGCGATAATGCTGTCGTTGCCTAATCCTGCAGAAATCATTTCGCTGTTATCGCTGCCTTTAATTGTGTCTGCTTCAGATGTGGCAATCACGTTTTCGATATTGCTAATATTTGCATTGTCGAGGTCGATGTTCTGTGCT
>JADGBV010000097.1 GCA_015231345.1 Planctomycetota bacterium | reverse complement strand
TCATGTAGAAGATACCTTGTATGCCGGTGGTGGATTGTGTGAAGAAGAACCTGTTCGCATACTTGTGGAAGAAGGGCTAATAAAAAATAGCGATACAAAAAAAGGCAATACAGTTAAAGAATCAGGTAAGATATAATGGGAAATATCAATATGAGCCAATAAGATGAGCCATGAGAATAAGAAAAAAGAACTGAAGAACAAACCTATATTCATCCCCTCATTAACATGAACATACCATAGACCCAACGAAACCAAACCCATAATGATTTCCATAAGCAGGTAAATACAGGGAATCTTCACTAGGCAAAACTCACAACGACCTCTTAAAAACAACCACCCTAAAATGGGTAAGTTAGTCGTAGCATTGAGTTTACGTTTGCACTGAGGGCATGAACTCGAAGGGGAGATAAGGCTGATGCCCCTGGGTATGCGATAAGCCGAAGCCTGCAAAAAACTGCCCATGCAGGCACCGAAAGCAAAAGCCAATAACCAAAAAGAAATACGGAAATGGTGCCCCTCTTGATAGAGCACTTCTAAAAGTGCATCCAGGGAGCTTATTCCCGGGATAATACTATGCACTTGGGCTCAAACCCATTTCGGAACGACTGGAAACACTTTCCGATAATGAGGAAACCTTACCCTCTTGAAATAACAATGCGCCCGCCCTGGCAATCATAGTGGCATTATCGACACACAGCCTGATTGGAGGATAACTCACTCCAATGCCAACTTTTTTTGCTTCAGACTTAAGATACTCGCGTAATCTTGAATTAGCCGCAACGCCGCCACCAATATAAATATGCTTCACTTTATTGGCTTTTGCTTCTTTGACGAGACTTTTCGTTAATCCTTTTGCCACCGTAAACTGAAAAGATGCAGCCAAATCCGGCCATTTATCCTCAGGGCAAGCTTCTTTGCCGTTCGTGCCTCTTATATGATACAAGACGGCTGTTTTCAAACCGGAAAAACTAAAGTCTCCCTCAAGGGATTTAGGCAGCGGCAAAGGCAATTGATAAGCCTTTTCGTCAGCGCCTTCAGCGTTTTTTTGTATGGAAGGGCCGCCAGGGTATGATAATCCCAAAAGCTTTGCCGTTTTATCAAAAGCTTCACCTGGAGCGTCGTCTCTTGATCTGGCAAGCATCTCCCAACTCAGAGGGTCTTTGCCTAAATACACATTACTGTGTGCTCCAGAAAAAATTCCCGCCACACATGGGTAGACCATTTCTTCTTCTAAATCGGGCGCCACTAAATGGCCTAATAAATGATCCACCATTACAAGAGGTTTATCACAAAGGTAAGATAGGGTTTTGGCCAATGTGGTTCCCACAAGCAAACCACCTTGAAGACCAGGGCGATTACTCACTGCAATCACATCAATATCGGCAAGGCTAAGTTCAGCCCTTTCCAAAGCTTCATGCACACAACTACTTAAGTAATTGAGGTGAAGACGAGAGGCAATTTCGGGGACGACGCCACCAAAACGTGTGTGTTCATCGATTTGAGACTTAACAACAGAGCTTAACACTTCACGAGGGTGGCGGAGCACTGCAGCGGCAGATTCGTCGCAGGTCGACTCAAGTCCCAGAACTATCATTTTTATACTCTATTTCAAGGTAAAAAAAAACTGACCATAGCCGAATTCGCCTATGGTCAGTTTTACTATATTAAGGATATATTATGCGTAATAAGCGAATGCTTTATTGGCCTCAGCCATTTTGTGGGTATTTTCACGTACTGTCATAGCTGAACCTTGCTTATTATAAGCGTCGAGAATTTCGTTCGCTAATTTTTCAGCACTGCTACGGCCTTTCTTTTTACGGAAAGCGTCTTTGATCCAGCGAAAAGCTAGAACCATTTGACGACGAGGTTTAACCTCAACAGGGATTTGGTATGTTGCACCACCAACCCTTTTAGAACGTACTTCAACCAAAGGTTTTACGTTATCTAATGCTTCATCAAGAACAACGATAGGCTCTTTATCACTTACTTTTTGAGCTAAGATATCAAGAGCACCATAAACAACTTTTGTCGCAGCAATTTTCTTGCCGTCAAGCATAACTGCATTGATGAGTTTAGCGATAACTTCACTGTTGTATCTCGCATCTGGGTGTATACCCAAACCAACATATGTTGTTGTATCAACGGGGGCGACCTCTACTTCTTCGATATCAGGGTCAACAATTTTTTCATCTACTTTACTCATTTGGGCTTCTTCGCTCCATATTTAGATCTACCTTTCTTTCTGTCGCCAACACCAGTAGCATCAAGGGTGCCTCGGACCATGTGATACTTCACACCAGGAAGGTCTTTTACACGACCTCCTCTGACCAATACAATTGAGTGTTCTTGCAGATTGTGACCCTCACCACCGATATATGCAGTCAGTTCATGACCGTTAGATAGGCGTACACGAGCGATTTTACGCAAGGCACTATTTGGCTTTTTCGGGGTCGTTGTTTTAACCTGCAAACAAACGCCTCGTCTTTGCGGGCAAGCCTGCAATAGCGGAGACTTGCTCTTCTTGAATGGGGTCTTTCTTCCCTTTCGCACAAGCTGGTTAATGGTTGGCATAAAATATCCTTATATTACATTAAAGCAAAAAATGATTCGGCTTCGGGGTCAATTTCTTTCTCACCCTTTTTGAATCCCGTCCCTGCCGGAACCTTGTGACCCAAGATCACATTTTCTTTGAGTCCTAGTAGAGTATCTGTTTTCCCTGCAATGGCGGCTTCAGTAAGCACCTTAGTGGTTTCCTGGAAACTGGAGGCGGCGATAAAACTATCAGCCATCAAGCCAGCTTTGGTAATACCCATAAGGATTTGCTTACATTTGGCGGGTCGTTTGCTCTCTTCGAGGAGGCCTTTATTGGCATCTTCGAATTTCACACGATCGACAATATCGGTCATAAAGCCCGAATCACCAAAGTCAGAAATCTGTACTTTCTTAAACATGCGGGAGATAATTATCTCAAAATGTTTATCGTCAATACTAACGTCTTGATAGCGATACACATTTTGGGTTTCCATCAAGATATAATTTTGCACATGTTCAAGGCCACGAATATTGAGAAGATCCTGAAGATTCACAGAGCCTTCGACCAATGGGTCGCCAGCCCTTACTATATCGCCACTTTGCACACGCAAGTGTTTTCCAAGAGGAACGAGATAGTCAATTTTCTCTCCCGAAGCAGACATAATTGTCACAACACGTTTGCCACGTTTTTTGTCTCCGATCTCAACTTCGCCGCTGATTTCAGTCATTATGGCGGGTTCTTTTGGTTTTCTCACTTCGAGAAGCTCAGTGATCCTTGGAATACCACCTGTGATATCCATGGTTTTCTGTGCCGCACGTGGTGTTTTCGCAATAAGAGAGCCAGGTTTGACCACTTCACCGTCATCCACTTCCAAAATCGCTTTTTCTGGGATGGGGTAAATACCCAAGTTATTGCCATCGGCACCTTGGATAATCACCTGTGGGTGAAGATTACCTTTGTGCTCAGTAATCACCTTGGACTTCAAGCCTGTTTGTGGATCCACAACCTGCTTATAAGTCACATCTTCTTCCAAGCCTTCGAATATTACCTTACCTTCAACCTCAGTGATGATAGAAGAGAAGTATAACTCCCATTGCATAAGGAGCTCATTGGCTTTAACGACATCACCATCTTTGTAGAAGATTTTGGCGCCAGAACTCACTTGGTGAGATTCCATTTCACGGCCTTTTTCGTCAACAATCAAGAGTTCACCATTTCGGTTCAAGACGAGAATTTCGCCTTCTTCGTTGGTCACATGCTTAATGCCACGGTATTTGATAAAACCGGCATTTTTACAGCGCACACTACTGGCCTGAACAGAACGGCTTGCAGTACCACCCAAGTGGAAAGTACGCATAGTCAACTGAGTTCCAGGTTCACCGATGGACTGAGCAGCAACAATTCCAGCTGCCGTACCCATTTTCACCATATCACCCGTACTACGATCTTGACCGTAACATTTCTGACAAATACCGAATTTCGAATCACATGTTAAAGGTGAGCGAACTTGGATTTTCTCATGAAGTTGTTCGATGCGCGAGGCCATGTCAATTGAGATGATCTCATTTTCACGAGTGATCACTTCAGACGTAATCAAGTCAACAATATTATCACGCGCCACACGACCGATTATTAAATCTTTCAATGGCACTTCGATTTTATCACCTTTGTAGATGACTTCTTTCGTCACACCACGGATTGTTCCACAGTCTTCTTCGAAAACGATCACATCTTGAGCAACCTCAACAAGTTTACGCGTTAAGTAACCAGACTCAGCTGTTTTAAGAGCGGTATCGGCTAGACCTTTACGAGCACCGTGTGTTGAAGAGAAGTATTCACGTGTCGTCAAACCTTCACGGAAACTCGCCTTGATAGGCACCTCAATCACCGCACCATTTGGCTTAGACATCAAACCACGCATACCAGCTAACTGACGAATCTGAGCTGGAGAACCACGAGCACCACTATTGGCCATGACATAAACTGGGTTCAGGTACTTTTTACCTGCACGTGTATCGTCTTTTAAGGCGGCCATTAAGTTATCAGAAATTTCCTGATTCGCTTTGGTCCAAATATCAATAACGGCATTATAACGTTCACCATTGGTGATCACACCTTTATTGTATTTTCTTGTGATTTTGAATACTTCTTTGTCTGATTTCTCTAAAAGATCAAACTTATTCGTTGTCACATCCAAGTCTGTATAGCCAAAAGACAAGCCACTGACTGTTGCATACTTGAAACCTATGTCTTTAAGTTTATCTAGCATTTCAACTGTTTCGTTGATACCATTGATTTCGTAAGAATCTGAAATCAAGTTACCAAGAGCTTTTTTGCCCATAATGACATTGTAATAAGGCATACGCTCATCGAGGATGTCATTAAAGATAATACGACCTGGACTTGTGATGATCGTACGACCAGCATTTCCTTCATCATCACCTTTAACAGGTTTATCCATCTTGACTTTAATCAAGGTATGCAAGTGAACCTTACGTTCATCTAAGGCCAAAAAGACCGTTTCTTGATTTGGGAAGTAGACAATATCTTTAGCTTCAGTTTGATCTTTCTCTTCACGATAAGTTAAGTAGTAATTACCTAATACGATATCCTGAGATGGGGAAATGATCGGTTTACCATTGGCTGGGCTAAAGACGTTATTCGTTGATAACATGTACTCTGTAGCTTCACGAACCGCTTCACGAGAAAGAGGTAAGTGCACAGACATTGTATCACCATCGAAGTCAGCGTTGAAACCAGAACAAACCAAGGGGTGTAAGCGAATCGCATCACCCTCAACCAGCACTGGCATGAAGGCCTGAAAACCCAAACGGTGCAAGGTAGGTGCACGGTTAAGCATAACGGGGTGGTTTTGAGTCACCTCTTCGACAATATCCCAAAGATCTACGTTCTCATAACGGTCACTTCGCTCTAAGATTTTCTTTGCTGATTTAACCGTATCGGCCATGCCTTTTTCACGAAGGCGGCGGATAATGAAAGGTTGAAATAACTCAAGAGCAATTTTCTTAGGCAGACCACATTGGTGCAACTTTAAGTTAGGGCCAACAACGATAACGGAACGAGCAGAATAATCCACACGTTTACCCAAAAGGTTTTCACGGAAACGACCTGATTTACCTTTGATCATATCGGTCAAAGATTTAAGAGGCCTCTGACTTGTACCTACAACTGGTCTTTTACTTCTTGAGTTATCAAAAAGCGAATCCACAGCTTGTTGAAGCATTCTTTTTTCATTACGAATAATAACTTCAGGCGCATTCAGATCAATCAATTTTTTCAAACGGTTATTACGACTAATCACACGACGATAAAGGTCGTTAAGGTCAGATGTCGCAAAGTTGCCACTTTCGAGAGGAACAAGAGGACGAAGTTCAGCTGGGATCACTGGAATGGCATCCAAGATCATCCATGCTGGATCATTCTCACTTTCATGGAAAGCTTTAACAACCCTTTTTCTTTTAATTAAGTACTCGCGAGTTTGAGCAGATTTAGTAATTTCTAAATTCGTTTCAATCGTTTCGAGAAGAGCACCCATATTGGTGTTATTAAGAAGAGTCCGTACAGCCTCTGCACCCATAGTTGCTTTAAAAGCAGTTGGGTCTTGACGACGGAATTCACGGTATTTTTCTTCAGTTAATACTTCGCCAACCTGTAATTCAGGTTCAGTAGAAGTTGATTCTACAACAATATATTTCTGGAAATAAATAACTTGTTGCAAGTCACTTGTTTTAATGTCAAGAAGCATACCAATACGACTTGGATTAACTTTATAAAACCAAATGTGCACAACAGGAGCAGCCAAGTTGATATGGCCCATACGGTCTCGTCTTACTTTTGATGTTGTGATTTTAACTCCACAACGATCACAGACATGACCTTTATACTTAATGCCTTTGTATTTACCACAGAAACATTCCCAGTCTTTCTCTGGGCCAAAGATTTTCTCGCAAAACAAACCGTCTTTTTCACAACGGTATGTTCTGTAGTTAATGGTTTCTGGCTTGCGAACTTCGCCGTGAGACCATGCACGTATATCGTTAGGAGATACTAAACCAATAGATACGGCGTTATAATTAGCCTGTGGTTTTTCTTCTTCTTCAAAATACATATCAGATCTGCTCCTTTAGTGAATCGCCGGCTAAGTCGCTATTGGTTAGCCTAATATTCAAGCACAAGCCTCTAATCTCATGCAGAAGAACACTCAAAGATTGTGGTGTTCCCGGTTCTAGGATACAATCCCCATTCACCATCGAGTCATAAATTTTAGATCGACCGATAATATCGTCACTTTTTACAGTTAAGAATTCCTGCAGAACAGTTGCGGAGCCATGCGCTTCAAGAGCCCAAACTTCCATTTCTCCCAACCTTTGACCACCCATACGAGCTTTACCACCAAGAGGCTGTTGAGTAATAAGACTGTATGGACCTGTGGCCCTTGCATGCAGTTTATCACGCACCAAGTGATGCAGTTTCAACATATAAATATAGCCAACAGTCACGTTCTGATCAAATTGATCACCCGTCATACCGTCAGTCAATTTCACTTTACCAACGCGAGGGATGCCACATTTCTCAAGTGCATCGATGATTTCCGATTCCATCAAAGAGTCAAATACAGGGTAACGAGCAACTGTTCCCAGTTTTTTCATGGCCCAACCTAAATGAGTCTCCAGAATCTGCCCATAGTTCATACGCGAAGGTACACCTAGAGGATTTAAAATGATCTGAATCGGAGTTCCATCATCAAGATATGGCATATCTTCGATAGGTAGAACACGACTAATCACACCTTTATTCCCGTGACGACCGGCCATTTTATCACCGATTTCCAGAGTGTATTTTTGCGCAATATAAACTGTGATTTTCTCAAGCACACCATGAGGAAGGTAATCACCACGTTTGATGGTCTCTTCTTCAATATTCATTTTATTGGTGTAGATAGCAATTTGACGATCGTGACGGAACATCATTTCTTCTGCTTCCAAACGCTTGCTTTCATCGACGTTGAACTGACTCAAATCAAATGATTCGTGAAAACTCACTAGAACCGCACCATCTAAATTTGGGTTTAGGGGGTAGGGGTAACCAGTTTGTTTATTTTCAAGCTCAGTGCCAAATAACTCAATCAGCTTTTTGATTTTGATACGGATCTCTTCACAGATTTTATCCATGAAAAATTCTTTCAATTTTTTGATGGCAGTTCGGTTGCTGGCTTTTTCTTCGTCCATCAACATAACTTTACGACGGAATCGTCTCACATCAACAACATATCCTTCGATACCTGGTTTAACAGTCAGGCTATCATTTTTCACATCCTCACCGGCTCGACCAAAAATCGCATGAAGAAGTCTTTCTTCAGATGATAACTCAGTTTTACTTTTCGGAGAGATTTTACCAACAAGAATATCGCCAGGTTTTACGTAGGTTCCCACAGCAATAAGCCCGTCTTCATCCAAGCTAGCCAAAGCCATATCACTCAAGTTAGGTATATCGCGAGTCACCTCTTCCATACCCAATTTAGTTTCACGAACTGTAATAGACTGCTCAACAATGTGAATAGAAGTAAAAGTATCGGAACGAACTAGTTCTTCACTGACAATAATCGCATCCTCAAAGTTATTTCCTTTCCAGCTCAAAAAGCCAACAAGAACATTTTTTCCGAGAGCTAACTCACCGTCTTTCATACTCGGTCCATCAGCGATCACTTCATTGGCCGTTACTTCATCACCTGCTTTAACAATAGGTTTTTGATTTAAGGCTGATTTATCATTGAGGGGAGCTAATTTTTCAAGTTCATATGTCGTGTCATTAACAACAACTTTCTTTGAATCGGCATATGAAACAACACCAGCCTCTTCAGTACGAACACACATGGAAGAGTTTTGTGCCACTTGACTCTCCATACCCGTTCCCACAACAGGAACTTCAGCAGCCATAAGTGGTACAGCTTGACGTTGCATATTCGAACCCATCAAAGCACGGTTAGCATCATCATGTTCCAAGAAAGGAATCAAACTCGCAGCCAAACCAACTGTTTGCTGAGAGGAGACATCCATATATTCGATTTTAGATGTTTCTACACTTTCGTAATCACCATTGATACGTGCAAGAACGAAATCACCTTTAATTTTCTCTTCAGGTGTTAGCTCAGTATCACCAGGAACAATATATGAAAATTGCTCCTCGTCAGCCATAAGCTCAACAACATCATTAGTCACTTGTCCGTCCTTAACTTTACGATAAGGAGTCACCAAGAATCCATACTCATTAATACGAGCATAGAGAGACAACTGCATGATAAGACCAATGTTGGCCCCTTCAGGAGTTTCTATGGCGCAAATACGCCCATAGTGACTAGTGTGAACATCACGTACTTCAAAACCGGCACGTTTTCTGTTAAGACCACCAGGGCCTAAAGCTGATACACGACGCTCGTGAGCTAGCTGAGAAAGAGGGTTGGTCTGATCTACAACCTGACTTAATTCTCCCCTTGCAAAGAAATAATCCAATGCAGACATGAGCGGCTGTGTATTAACTAAAGCTCTAGGTGTAATGAGGTCTTCAGAACCTTGAGCATCGGCACGAAGCATTTTCAGGTTCATTTTCTCCTGAATACTTCTTTTCATTTTCCATAAACCACTCCTAAACTCCATGGCCACTAAATTGGCTATGGTACGAATACGGCGATTACCTAGGTGATCAATATCATCAACTTCTGCAGCGCCAGAGCGAAGCATGAGTAGTTGTCCAAAGACATTTGAGATATCCTTAGCTCTTAGAGCCACATCATCTTCTGGAATATTTTCATCAAATTTACGATTCAAGCGGAAGCGACCCACTTTACCAAAATTATAATAGACAGGATTTAAGAAACGATCTTGAACCAGCTCGCGAGCTCTTTCCAAATTACCAGGGGTACTTGGACGTAGACGAGCGAAGAGATACATCGCTGCATCATCAGAACTCATGGCTTCGTATTCTTTATATTCCTGACGAACAGTTTCCAGAATCAAAGGATCTTTAACCTTACGAATGACAGAAACAGTTCCCTTTCCAGCCAAATTTTTAATGGCCGTTTCTTTAATTTCAGATAACGATGGGAATAACACATCACCGCTTTCAGCATCGACAATTTCATCGATAAGAACAGCACCCGTCAAATCCTTCTTAAGTGTTAACTCAGAGGCTGAGAGATCATATTCTTCAATATCATAAAATTGCGACAGTAAACTTTTGGTATCACCTTCATCTCCTGAGATCGCCCTCAGTAGAACAGTAGCAGGCACCTTACCACTCTTATCAATACGCATGAAAAGAATGTCTTTTGAACCAACTTCTAGTTCAAGCCAAGACCCTCTTTCAGGTATGATTCTTGCAGTATGGACTTTCTTGCCGGTTGTGCTTGTTTCATGACTAAAATCAGCACCGGGGCTACGTTGGACCTGAATCACAACTGTACGCTCCACGCCGTTTACGATGAATTCACCACCACCAACGAGCTCAGGTATTTCACCAACAAAGATCTCCTCTTCAATGGAGTCTTTATCTTCTACCTGTGCACGAACTTTGATGCGAAAAGGACAGCCAAAGCTAAGCCCTAAATCACGACAATTTCTAACCGCCCTTACAGGTGGATCGATCCTATAGCTTACATAGTCAAGGGTAATTTTACCGTCATGACTTTTGATAGGAAAGGTCTCACGAAATATTTGTTCCAGGCCGAAACTTTTTCTCGCCCCAGGGGCAATGTCAGCCTGTAGAAATTCCCGGTACGCTGCATGCTGCAACGAATTGAGCCGGGGAATTTCATATACATCACTTGACCTGCTGTAAACAGAATCACCCATAAAAGGGATACCTCAGAATTTGAGAAGAAAAATTAAAATACTCTAATATTAATGCTTAGCTAAGTAAAACTATTTAAGTTCTACAGTAGCTCCAGCAGCGGCAAGAGTTTCTTTGATTTTCTCAGCTTCTTCTTTAGCAACACCTTCTTTGATTGTACCTGGAGCTCCGTCAACCATGGCTTTAGCTTCTTTCA
>JADGBV010000096.1 GCA_015231345.1 Planctomycetota bacterium | reverse complement strand
CATTCTAGTCGTTATTCACGCTATAGCAAAGGGAATTCACTATCATTCAAAGGTCCCAGTGGGCACAATGTTATTCTTATTCCAGTCTTTCAGCAAAACTGGATTATTGTTCGCTCATCAAGTGAAGACATTCCAATTATTAAAGAATGGGTTGAAAAATTAGATATCCAAGAGGGGGAAGAAGCTCAGCAAGAAATGGTTCCTGTTCAATATGTTGATGTTGGTGATTTAGCCCAAAGGCTAAGCAGGGGAATAGAGCAAAACCCCGGATCAGCCAGTCGCCCTCAGGTTGTTATTCAAGCCTTACAGAGAGACAAGAAGATTCTTATTTTCGGCAGCAGCAAAAATAGAGAGCGAATTAAAAAGTTTATTGCAGAATTGGATACCCCTAGTGAGAATACTATTTCTGAAACCATTGAAATCGGCAAAGGGGACCCCGTTGAAATTGTGCAAGTCCTCAAATTACTTTTAGCCCAAGACCAAGATAGCTATCGCAGGAGCTACCGCAGTTCTAATGACGTCGCCACATCTTTTAAAGGGCCTAGTTTAAACCCCATCGTGCTTATCCCCATGGAGAATCAAAACCGTATTATTGCCAAAGCCTCCAAAGAAGATATGGAGATCATCAAGAACTGGATCGGTCGCCTTGATATCATTGAAAATGATGATGCTGAAGAGGAAATGGTCTCAGTTCAGTATGTTGATGTCGATGAACTTGCGCAAAGATTAAATACTGGCATTTCCCAACAAACCGGCGTCAGTGGTCGTCCCGAAGTAGTCATTCAGGCACTTGGGAAAAGTGATAAAATTCTTATTTTTGGTAGCACAAAGAACAGAAACCGCATTAAACGTTTTATCGCTGAGCTTGATGTCCCCACAGATAATCATGTCACTGAGAAATTTGAACTCGAATATGCCGATCCTGACCAACTCAAAGAGTACCTTGAAGAGCTTTTTAAAGAAGAGGAAGATGATAATTCGTGGTCTTGGTACAGAAGATCAAATGAATCCGATGATAAAAATTTCATACGCGTTATTTCAAACCCCCTTCTGAAACAACTAACTGTTATCACAACACCTGACAATATAGAGAAAGTCAAAGAACGAATTAAAGAATGGGATACTCCCCTCAATCTTGATGGAGTGAAACCTATGATATTAACTTTAGTAAATTCTGACCCAGAAAAAATGGTAAAACTGCTCAGTAACTTGTTTTCAGAAAGTGAAAGCAGCAATAGTAATCCCTACTGGTGGTACTACGGAAGTCGAAGCCAGGAAAAAGAAAAAATTGTCGGTGCCCTCTACGGTAAACTGACATTTGCTGCTGTTCCCGACACCAAAAAGATCATCGTCATCAGCAAAGTTCCGGAAGCTTATAAGGTTATCAAGGAGATTATCATCGAGTTAGACTCGGAAGATATAGCTGAGTTACCTATGGTTATTGTTCTGAAATATGCCGATGCAGAAGAACTCGCAGACCAACTTAATGCCTTGTTCAATGAACGAGGCACCGAAGCGACCTTACGCCGACGAAATAGAGGTCTTTCTCCCTCAAGCTCTCATCAAGGAGCTGATAGTGACCAAAAAAACACAAACACTCGCAATACACAAAGCACCAACCAGGAAATGATCAAACCTTGGTGGACATCGGGCCGACAAGCTGCAGGGGAAGGACCCATCAGCAATCTTATTGGTAAAGTTCGTTTCATTCCAGTGCATCGCAGTAAAGCCATATTAGTATTATCCCCTCCTGAGTATCGAGAAAGAATTCAAGTGATGATCAATGAACTCGACAGACCAGGAAAACAAGTGCTTATCAAAGCCATCATTATGCAAGTTGGGCAAAAGGACCTCCAAGCCTTAGGAACTAAGATCTCTAGTCGACCCAAGGCTTTTGGAGATATTGGCGAAAATGTACTTACTGGTTTAGCGCAAGTCACTAAAACCATGGGCGACTTTACCATTGGAGCTGATATTAACCTTCTTGTTGATTTACTCAAAAAAGAAGCCAATGCTAAAGTGCTTAATCAACCCCTTCTATGGACAATGGACAACGAGGAAGCTGAGTTTTTTCGTGGTGACCGCATAGCCTTTAAAGTGAATGAACGTGTGACTGATCAAAATAATGTCATTTCCGATTTCACATACCAAAATGTTGGTGCCACATTAAGAGTTAGGCCCAATATCACCCCGGATAATTCCGTTAATATGACCATAAGCTTAGAGATTTCCAGCGTTGATCCCGAATTAGTCAATGGAAGCATTGCTGTTGACTTGGTCAATACAATTACTCGGATGAATATTAAAGATGGCGAAACCGTTTTATTAGGTGGCATTGTCTATAAATCAGATACGGTCATCAAAACTGGCATACCTGGGATTGCTAAAATCCCTCTCTTAAATCGCATCTTTGGCAATCACCGTAAAGAAGAAAATAATAGTGAATTATTGGTCTTCATCACTCCTACAGTGATTGACGAAGAAGCTAATTCCCGCGAAAAAAATAGCTTCAAACCCTCTTATAAACTTTTGGAAGAGTCGCTAAACTATTTCAAAGATGCACCAGCTAAATAAATTGGTCCAATAGCTTAGCCCTTTCATTTTCATTCATAAGTTCTGATGAGTGAAATGAGGCCATTTGTCTCATATTCACATGGGACTCTTTTATTTTTTCTCTAATTATCACATTGAAATTCAATCAATAACCCATTAAAAAATATCTGATTATCCTTATTTGGTATTTTATCTATTGAAATGAACCCAATATGGTATATAATATTTATAGAAGCTTAATGCTAAGTGTTTATGGTGTGAAATAATTAGTGCTTAAAATGGAGGAGTCATTTGAGGAAAATCTTCGCTCACATAAGAGTTTCATACTTTCTGCTAGGAGTTCTTATCTGTTTCTGGGGTCATATAAAAGCAGAGATTGAAGTCTCCCCTTCAGTCAAATTAGGTGAATGGGTCGGCTCCAATATAAATGAATCGTCAGGAATTGAGCAAAGCGGAACGGGCAAAAACGTTTACTGGACTCATAACGATAATAGCCAAAACTGGATAGCTTGCGCCCGGCGAAATGGCAAGAAATTAGGTAGGCTCTACTTTACTCACCCCCTTAATAACTTGCATGACGCCGAGGATATGGCCATAGGCCCAGGCCCAGAGCCCGACACCAATTACATCTACTATGCCACAATTGGTGATAATTCTGCAGCCAGGCACAATGGCATTTATGTTCTGCGCATGATTGAACCTGATATAGATGGTGTTTTCGATGAACTCACCGTTGAGGCTGAAGCTATGCATTTCGTATACCCTGATGGCCCACGCGATGCTGAGTCCATGTTTGTAGACCCCTTAAGCAAAGACATCTATATATTTTCAAAGCGTGAAAAACCGACGAAAGTTTTTGTTGCTCGCTACCCTCAAGCACTAAACCAAGAAATCACCCTTGAATACCTTGGCGATCTCCCCAGGCCCGTCAACAGAGGCTTAACTGGCGCTGATATCTCAAGAGATGGAAAGCATATTATAGCATGCACGCACTATAAGGAATTAGATACAACACATTTCTTCTATTGGAAACGCGATGGAAATCAAAGCGTTTTTGATGCATTATCACAAAAGCCGCAAGCAATAAACACAGATGCTTTTCTCTTTCAACGAGAAGCCGTGTGTTGGAATCATGACACTACTGCATTCTATGCTACAACAGAAGGCAGCATGTATTTAACCTCTTACGCTGTCAAAGGAATTAACACGGCGCCTACCATAGATTCGTTGACTCCCGAAGAAGCATCTATAGAAACTAACCAAGTGCTTCAATTAGAGGTCAGCGCTTCAGATGATGAACAAGATGAACTCTTTTACCAGTGGGAAAAAGTATCTGGCTCTGGGAACTCCCTTTTTAGTTCAGACAATACTTCATCATCTAATGTATCCTTTGATAGCGCAGGAAATTACTCCCTTCAAATAACTGTCAGCGATGGAAACTTAAGTGTGAGTGCTAGCATCGCAATTACTGTCAATATTCCGGAAGTCAGCTATCATCTCCTTGAAGTCACAGGAGGGGGGCTGGGAAGTGGCAACTACATCTCTGGACTGGAAGTTGAATGCACTGCTCCTCAAGTCCCAGGCTATGTATTTATGCATTGGGAAAGCACTGGCTTCGCATTTGAACTCGACAATTCGACCAAGCCAGTCATTTCTTTCATCATGCCAGATCATGAGCTTTCATTATCATCTGTATACTCCACAGACAAAGATGGAGACGGTAAAGCTGATCATCTTGATTTACTCAATAATGACATTGATCTTAGCATGGACAGTGACAATGACGGCGTTCCCGATTTTAGAGATGATGATTTGGATGGCGACGGCATATTAAATGCATTAGATATCTCCATCGATGGAAAGGTTCAGTCATGGGATAGTGACAATGACGGCATTGATAACAAGGAAGATTTTGATGATGATAATGATGGCGTAAGTGATCGCCAAGAAAGTCTACAGGGAACATCCACCATCATGCCTGATACAAATGGCGATGGCACACAGGACAATCAGGAAAAGATCGATACTGACAATGACGGACTTAATGATTATATCGACCCCATGCCTCACATTCACAGCATGGAGTCAGATATTGACAGTGATGGTGTTGCTGATGAATTTGATAATGATAAAGACGGCGATGGCATACAGGATTCACTCGATCTCTTTGTTTATGATTTTGATGGAGACAAACTCTACAATACAGTTGACCTTGATGATGACGGAGACGGCATCCTAGACCAAGATGAACCTGGAGCATTAAGCTTTGATTATGATAATGATGGGCTAATCTTTGATAACGATGTAGATAACGATGGCATAAGTAATGATATGGAGTTTATGATCAACGCTAATTATTACTCTCTCAGTTCTGCCAACACCTTGATACCCAATCAAGAAAATTTAACTCCTCTCCTTGAAGGCGGGGAGTCGTATTATCAATGGAGCCCCAAAACTGATTACAGCACGTCTGACATTCAAGTAAAGATTGTCTATACGGCAGGGGCTTTAGCGAGCTCACTTCCCATTATTCATATTATTAACGACTCTACTTACTCTAATAATCTCCAGCCTGGTTTTACTATCGTTAGTCCGATTATGTATATCAACGGAGAAGTCACTGACGGAGCAACGATTGAACTCAGTCTACCTCTCAGAGACGACTTAAATTACTCCCATCTTCAACCAGAGCAATTTCAACTTGAAATGTACCAGCCAGATGAACAGAATTGGCAAAAGCAAGAGCTAAGCTTTTCACTGAATCAAGAGCTGCATACTCTTCAAGCTACTTTTGCGCATTTCTCCATTTGGCGGGTTACTCTCCAGGAGGCTGAGGATCAAGGTGATGACCCAGAGGATTCAGCGCAAGATGATGATACTGAAGAACCGACCCAGGACGATGACACAGAGGATTCAGCGCAAGACGATGATACCGAAGAACCGGCCCAGGACGATGACACAGAGGATTCAGCGCAAGACGAAGATACTGAAGAACCGGCCCAAGACGAAGGCACCGAGCAAAATAACGATAATGAAGAGACAACACAAGATGACCCATTAGAGGATACCAGAGAGGAAACTTCCAATGACAACCCCATCACCCCAGAATCAACCGGAACGGGAAGTGGAGGTGGAGGGTGCCTTATAAAGAATTTAAGCTCTTGATCGATTCTTCAGCATCAGAAGCAAAATAGCTTTCGGGGTATTTATCGATAAATTTCTGATAAGAACTAATCACTTTTTTAGCTTGAGACTGAATAGACTTTGTACTCATTTTTTTACTTTCAATATAAGTCACAAGCTTCTTTTCTTTGGCTTGTAAACTCGCTAATAGCTTAGCACATAGAATTTCTTTTTTAATATGCTTGGATTTTTTTGCTTCATAGTAGAGAGAGCTAAGCGTTGCATAATTTTCTTTAAAGTCTTTCTTGTATTTTAACTTAAACTTATCAGCCATCTTCTTCATATTAACGATCTGCAAATACTGAGGGTAAGTTAAGTCATTTTCAGAGTCCTTAATCTCATCCATATACTTTTTGTGATAATAACAAAAAACCCCTTTTTCTTTTGTCTGCTCAAATGCATTCTTCTCCAGCCATGCAAGCCCTTTTTCCACTGTTTGCTTTGGGGCCCAAGTATGTCCACCATCAAATGGTTCAATATGAAAGGGGTTTGGGAGCTTGGCAAAAACTTTCTCCAAGCGTCCATTCTCAACCTTATTCGAGTCTTTTCTTCCCATTGTGAGAAATACACACATGTGAGGAAATGCCGTAACTGCATGATACACTGTACCCGAACCTTTGGCAAAGTTATAGCCAAACCCTGCAGCCTGGAGAAGAATTCCAGCAAAACCAGGTCGCATACCGGCATTATAACTGCTACATCTTGCTCCTCCCGACATTCCGGTGGTGAATTTCAAACCTTCTTGAATGCGGAATCTTTCAATGGCATCATCATGCGCAGCGAGGAAACTCGCCATCATTTCACCTTGTTTGCTTTTATTTCGTGACTCAACTAGTAATACCGCAATCCAGCCATTTTCTTTTATATACTCTTCCATTTTCCCCAACTTAGCATTTCCACCCGGAGAGGCGACAAATAAGCAGGGATATCTGAGAGATTCGTTTTCATAATAACCTCTAGGCAGTAATACCTTATAATGATAAACCCCTTGAATGGGCTTTATAGCAAATATTTTAGCTATACCGGGCTCATTTTTCTTATATTCACATTCTATTTCGGTGATTTTCTGCTCAGGCACCTCTTGGTTCATGGGGGTGGCTGCAAAGAGAAATGCAGAATAAAGAAAAAGGAAGAGTAGTATTACTAGATGCTTCATATTTTGTGATTACTCGAAATTTATAAAATAAAATTATAGTCTTTATGAATAGCATAATGGAGGCTCTCCTCCTGCAACTACCTCTGCATGATCTAGCAGTTTTCACGCAAATATACTCCATATTCAAATTATTACCTGAAAGCCCAGAAGAGCAAGGCGACCCCAAGAAGTAATACCTTGTCTTAAGGATTTTCCCTTTAATTCAGAGCAATATTCATATTCGCTGAGATTCTTGAATGGTTACGATCCTGCCCCTTGCAACCAATCCTATTTCAGCGAAAGAACACCTTTTTAAGCAATAATCTTCCACGACTGACATGTGCACAGGCTGAAGATACGCACAAAGTGCTTTTTTCTCATTATGCCATTGAGTTTCTCATAAAAATAATTGAAATTTTTATTTGGTTTTTTTCGAGCCGATTATAAACTCTGCCCCCCTTCAAAGCCAAGCATTCATTCTGTTTTATGACAAAACCTAAGGTCTTCAAGTCACTTTTTGCATTCCTAATGAGTTTATTCTGCAGGTCATGAAGCTGGCGACACAAAAAAACACTTTAAAGCCTCCTACAAAAAAAAATCAGCTCGCTTACCCAAAAAGGATTCACTTATGAATACCTATAAGCCCAGTTCTTTCCAACAATCCCTAAAAGGGAAGTTTATCATTCTCATTCTTGGCCTTTTTGTCATTCTAGGCGTATCTCTTTCAGTCATGATTTCACAGATCATGCTCAATGAAGCAGAAGAAAAGGTGAAGCAAATACGTAAAGAAGAGCTGGCGAATCACAAAAAAAACTTAAAGAACTGTGTTGATATCGCCTATGAAACGGTGCGCAACAACTACTTGCAATTCAACGACCCTAAAGTTCTGGTGGATGACGCCGAGAAAGATATCATCGAAACCATAAAAAGAGATGTATATAATATGCGCTATGGCGAAGAAGGCTACTTCTGGATCAACGATATGTCAAGCCCACCTAATATGGTCATGCACCCCACCAAGCCTCATCTTAACAATACTGTTCTAGACGATAAAGATTATTATTGCGCCCTCGGTGATAAAAACGAAAATTTATTCCAAGCTTTTGTTGATCTCTGCAAGGATCAAAACGAGGCCTTCGTGGACTATAAATGGGATGGACGTCCAAAAGTATCCTATGGCCGTCTCTTCAAACCCCTGGGCTGGGTCATAGCTTCTGGAGTTTATATCGACAATATTGAGAAGGTGGTTAAAACTAAAGATGCTGAAGTCAAAAAAGAAGCCAATAAGGTTATTCTTTCAAACCTTTTAGTTTTAAGCATTAGCTTATTGATTTTTATTGTACTCATTATTCTATTCTTTACTAAGAAAATCGCCACTCCCATTAGTCACACACTAAAGTCTCTAGGCCAAATAAGCGATGGCGACCTTACGAGCCGCATCGACGACCAGAGCGAAAGAGAAGATGAAATGGGCCGTTTAGCTCATCACTTTAATTCTTTTGCGAAAAGCATCCAAATCATCTTCCAGGGAGTCAAAGGCATGTGCCAGCAAATGGTTTCCTCCTCCAAGCAAAGTGAACTCGTCTCGAAAAGTACTCACAAAACAGCTTCCCAATTAAAAGAGCAGGCAAATATGTCTGCCTCAGCTGTCGAGGAGATATCCGTCAATTTAGCCAATGTTTCGTCAACCAGTCAACAGATTTCCGCTATGATGAATAGTGTTGCATCAGCCATGAACCAGATGACTACAACCAGCAAAGACATGGCTCATCAATGCTCAAGTGGTGCTAGCCAAGCCCGTGCAGCCAATGAGAAATCACAAGCCTCTAGCACTGTCATGGTTAGACTTAACGAAGCAGCCGAGAAAATTGGCTCCGTAGTCGATACCATTGATGATATCGCCGACAAAACCGACCTTCTAGCATTAAATGCCACTATAGAAGCAGCCAGCGCAGGTGAAGCAGGCAAAGGCTTTGCCGTAGTCGCCGCTGAAATCAAGGGACTCTCCCGGCAAACTCAGGGGGCAACGGGAGAAATAGCCGGCCTTATTGGAGGAATCCGAGATAGTGCAGAAGAAGCAGCTCAGTCTTCTCAAGATATTTCCAGGCTCATTAACGGCCTCAACGAAGCCGTAGAAGGAATCGCTTCAGCTGTTGAAGAAATGGCCACCACTGCCGAACACATAAACGTGAATGTCAATTCCGCCGCCGAAGGCGCCGATGATATTGCAAAAAATATCAAGGAAATATCCACCGGAGCCGATGATGTCAGCAGAAGCGTACAAGAGGTGAGCTTATTGGCCGAAAAAACCGGAAAGAACGCCAAAGAGTCACTACAGGAAACTAAAGAGCTCAATGAAATAGCGAGCGAACTCGAGCAGAAGATGGCCCATTTTAAAGTTTAACCTAAGACTCAGGAGCTTATATGAAATCAAGCTGCAAGGTATTTATTCTCTTGGGTCTCAACCTCATAGGAGCCGCCACCTTATGGATGGCACCTGATAAGATAGGAGGTTCAACTGGAATCTTCTTAACTCTCAGCGCCTCTATCGGCTTGGCTATCTTAATATTATTTCAGCAGCGAAAACTTCAGCAAACTGGAAATGCACTGCTGAATTTCAAGGAAGGAGATTTCACCACTCGTCTCCCTGAGAAAGGGAATGATGAAATAACTGGTCTTAACCAGGAAATTAATGCCCTTGCCGAATTTATCTGCGCTAACTTTTCCCAAATTTCAGCAGGGCAAAAAGATATCAATCACATTGTTGATGACTTAATAGATAGCTCAGCGCGAGTTAGTAAAAACACATCATCTATGGAGAGCGGAGTCCAGTCTAGCGCTACTGCAATCAATCAACTGAATACTCGCATCTTTGACATCAACAATAACTCGAAAAGCATTGGCACCGAACTAGGTGCCGTGGCCGTAGCCACCGAAGAAATGAACGCTTCATTCTCAGAAGTCGCCCATAATACAACAATAGTCGCCGATATGGTTACTAGTATTCGTAATAATGCCAATAACAGTCTCGCACAAGCCGAACGCTTACTTAAATCTTCAGATTCAATCTCTTCTGTCCTAGAGGTCATTAATGGCATTGCCGGAAAAATTGATTTGCTTGCCTTAAATGCCACCATTGAAGCAGCGAGTGCAGGTGATGCAGGCAAAGGCTTTGCTGTTGTGGCAAATGAAATTAAAGAACTAGCCCGTCGAACAAGTGAAGCAACAGAGAATATTGAAAGCAAACTTAAAGACCTCCAAGTAGATTCCAGCAAAGCTGCCGAAGCTGCAAGGACCATAGGACACCAAGTTGACGAGCTAGACACTCAAGCTTCAGGTATCGCTGCCGCTTCAGAAGAGCAGGCTACAACCTCACGAGATGTTGCCTCCTCCGTTAGCTCAGCTAATAACTCCGTTCAGGAAATCATCAATCGAATTCACGAAATAAACCAAGCTTCAACGATGGTTATTAAGTGCCAGGAATATGTCCAACAAAGCGTTAGTCTCTCCAGAGAAGCAGCTCTCGAGTCTAGTCATGGGCAAACGAAAATAGCTCTCCTCATCAACCAAAGTATCATGCAGCTAGGTGGTTTAACATTCAACAACAAAGCTTTTTGTGCCAATGTTGTCAAAGCTGCCCATAGCACTTGGAAAATTCGCCTTAATGCTCTTTTATTAGGCTGTGGGAAAATTGACCTCAAAGAAGTCACTTCGCACCGCAACTGCCAATTCGGTCAATGGTATTTCTCCGAAGGCAAAAATAAATTTGGAGAAATCAATATTTTTTCAGATATCGATCCAGTACACGAAAAGATTCATAG
>JADGBV010000095.1 GCA_015231345.1 Planctomycetota bacterium | reverse complement strand
GTTTCGCCGAAAAGTCTTCCGTAGAAATCGCCCCGAAGACTCAACTATCACAAATCGACTTCGCCCAAGCGCAAGATAAAATCTTGATAAGCACTGAGGGGCCAGATCTGGAGATGATCCGCAAGAATGATAAGTTCGGATTCAGCCAAGATGAAATCGATCGGCATTTTAAGCACAAAATCCAACTCCGCTATGACTTTAGCGGTTATGACTCGAGCAGTATCAAAAGCCCTCCCGCAGTAGGTGTCCATCCACGGGTTCTCTTTGGACCAGAGGAATTAATCCATATTCGCAAAAATCTTAAGACAACAATTTCCGGACAAAAGGTGATGGCAGCCATCATTAAAGAGATCAATAACAATATCCGAAAACCAGGCTCCAGCATCACCCAAGGTTATGAGGCTCTACTGAAGCAGGACACCGAAACACCCATACATAAGAATATCTCCATAGCCTACAGTGCCTTATACGAAGCCTTTCGCTGCTTAATAGAGGAGGATAAGGCTGGAGGTGCCGAAGTCGCGAAGGCCATTACGACTATCGCTATAATCGATAAGATGGAAATCAAAAAGCAGATCGCCGCATATAAGAAGAAGAACCCCGATGCAGATCTGATTGATTTCCGTCAAACCGCCAAGCACCCTTCACAAAATGGCACTTTGGGTCTTATGTATGATTGGGCATATAATTGGATGAATGCTAAGCAGAGAAATACAGTTCGCGAAGTCATATCATTGGCTTCGTCTAATATGACCTTCATTGGTTGCCAGACTTTGCGTACGCCAGGGTCCTGTCGTAGCAATTGGATACCCTGGACCTCACGCCTAGTGACTCTTCTGGCAGCCATTGAAGGTGAAGATGGCTACGACCCGAAGTCCTATGAGCGCTGTGTCAGCGCTATGAAGTGGTTCTTCGCTCTTAGCGTCTTTCCAAAGGGCGAGAGTATGGAAGGTTGGGGCAAGCAGTTCCTTATGTCGGAATTGGCCTACATTATGGCCCGGCGAGGCGAAATATTCTTTGCCCTAGAAAATGTACGCAATGCTTTTCGTTCTTATTGGTTACATGCTCTCAACCCCTGGGGGCGTACGGGCAATGAATGCCTGTACGGAGGGCCATTTACATTCTATGACTCCCAAGGCGGCAGTAACAATAATATACCTAGCATCACCGATTTGTTGGTCTTTAAAAAGTTATTTCCTCGTGATCCCCACGTTAATTTTATTTATAGAAACGCTGTTGGCGAAAATTACGAGGCCTTTGACCACCGACCCAATTTTCGTCATCACTTTGCTACATATTCGGGCTTCTGTAAGGCAATCTTTGCTATGACATATGATGAGGATAAAAGCTGGAAGGAGGAATTGGCCCATCTTAGCCGTGACCAGGGCCTGACTTATTATGGGAATGACACCGGAACTATGATCACTAGATCTTCTTGGGACCCGAAGGCTCTCTACCTGTATTCTCTAACGCGAAATATTATGGGGGGGCACCGTTACGCTGATCGAGGTCACTTCAACCTCTATGCTGAAGGCCGTTTTTGGGGCATCTACCACAAAATGCGCCAGATTCGAGAAGCCTACTTGCCTATGAACCGGAGTACAGTACTTATCGATGGCGAGGGTGTGTCAATTGCCCCGGGCAAGTCTGTTGCCTTTAATGATCTGTCCTTGGGCACTTTTGTTGCCAGCGACCTTAAGATTTCTTACGACTATATTAGCAATTACCTGTTTCGAGCTAATAACGAACAAAGAGATGTGAGTACCCACCTTCCCTACAGCTACAACCACTTTCGCTTGAATCCTTCAGATCGTCCCACCTGGAACATGGTTCTACGTGATAGACCTGACTGGCTGACCAGTCAAAAGCCAGGCCCACCTCCCAAACGCTACTCAGCAACGAGTGGCTGGCGGAAGCAGCCTGTATTAATGAAGAAAGCCTTTCGGACAACAGGGCTTGTTCGGGGAAAGAACCCCTATGTGCTTATAGTCGATGATATCAAGAAGGACGACAAGAAAAGATCTTACGAATGGGGCATGACCCTCGCTGACGATGTAGAATTGCACTCAAGGGCTTATGCTAAATCTCCCAAAAAATTCGCAGCGGATGCCCTGCTAAAAGAAAAGGGAATCAAAACAGAGGATAGTCGATTCCTGTTGGTTCGCATGGTCTCTGCGCGCGGCCTCGACCCTCAATCTCCAGCTGAGATTATTGAGGTTCGCTCCAAGAACCCTCCTCAAAAAGACAGGATTATCCCCAAGCTTGTTTTTCGAGCTAAGACTGATGAACCGAAATTTATCTGCATAATCACGCCCGTAGAGCTTCTGGGTGAGCGCCCTGTGACCCGATGGCTGGATGATAGCACTCTTGAGCTTTCTTGGGATAATCAAGTCGATCAGGTTCGTTTTAGGTATACAAATAAGGGGCGTTCCCTGCTGAGCATCGAAAGGGCTGGGAAGGTTATTGCCAGTATTAGCGAATGAGCGGCTTACAAAGGGATATTAAGATGAAGCCTTATTCTATTCGGAAAATGGTGCCTTTGGGATAGATGACTTCCGAATTGGGTAGGGCTACAATTTCAGCGTCGGTGTTGGTAGCCGAACCATTGTCGACAAAACAAAAGCGATCAAGAACGGAACCGTCCTCACGAAATCCGTAATGAAGCAAATAGGTCTCACCAGCAACAACAGTATATGATTCCGTTTTATCAAACTCATAGCTTTCAGCAGAACCGGATAAATTGTATTGTGAAAAGGTTCCGCTATAGGTTGAGCTTGTCGTAAGACTATCTGGAACCCAAAAGGAATCATTCCCCCATTCATATGTATTTTCGGAAATTGTACCTGAATCAAGACCATCGGTGGCATCATTGTCCGCGACGAACCTGCGCACCCATAGGTCGTAAGTTCCAGATGTTGCAAATTGTATGGCAAAAAGGAGAGGCTGTGCCTGGCCGTCACTCGTAGTGGCTTCACTTGTGCCTATGGTGGAACCGTGTTCCCATAAACCTTTCCCTTCAGATGCACCAGCAGGGATAGCCGGTGAAGTGCTTGAATCGATTATAGAATAGCCCGAAACAATCATCCCTAGTTCCGCTTCAAAAGTCACATAGTCGTCTCCATCGCCTTGAACGATCAAAATGGGAGGGGGGAGGTCTGCGGCTGTTGCTGACCCCGTTTCGCCAGCTGAAGGATTGCCAGCGTAATAAGTCGCCAAGACTTCATCGGCAGAAATGGCTTTGTTGTAAAGTCGGACATCATCGATTAAGGTTTCTGAGTAAGCATGAATGCCTGGGTTAGTGACCATGATATTGGATCCGGACTTCCAAGAAGCCGCAACATTTCCAGATTCCAAACTTCCGTTCAGGTAAAGTTTTAGAGATGAATCGGTGCTGCTCCAGGTTACTGCTACGTGATACCAAGTATTAGCAGATAGAGTGGCTGTGCTTTGGATATTGGTGGATACATAAGAATCGTCACTTAGTTGATGATAGGCCGCCATATGATTAAATTGATTATCACTAGACCAGACGAATCCGGCTCGGCCTGTAATATCTGGGGAGCCATCGACGCTTTCCGAAGAATCTGTGGTGTACTTCGCCCAAAGGGAATAGCTGTATGAATTATAGTCCAGATTAGCAGAGGCCGCGTGCAGGATGGTGTCCTGACGATTATCGAGTTTTAAAGCCTGCCCAGAAATACCTGAAATGGAGTTGCCTGAGAAGAGATGCTCATTAGTTAGGAGGCCATTTAGATTGGCAGCTGAGGAGGAATCGCTGGCGGTGTTTCCACTGCTTTCACTCAGGGGCCACCAAAGCGTGAGATTGTCGCCAGCTGCTTCCTTTAAGTCTTCACTGCTACTGTGATTGAGTATGTACCATTGGCTTCCGCTATAAAAAATTCTTAAGGAGGGTTGGTCACCAGAAGGAAAAGATAAGGTTGAGTGATTGTCTATAGTATTGCCCATTCCAGAGATGAAAAGTGAGTTTTGATCTGAAGTGTTAATGATGGTGAATATTTGATTTGCTATGGTTGAGGGGTCTGGCATTTGAATAAAGACATTGCCGTTTGAGGTGTCAGCGAAAATAATTGAATCTGAAGTGGGCATCAAATTCGTTCCGCTGGACAAGGTTTGGCTCGAATAGGCGATGGTTCCGTGGACGTGTAGGTTTGAGCTAGAAGGGTTGCTTGTGCCGCCAACGATGAGACTCTCTGAAATCAGCGCATTTCCAGAAATATCGAGATTAGCGCTCGCGCTTCCTTGACCGACCTTAAGGCCAGTTCTATCTAGTTTAGCGCGCTCAATTCCTCCCATGAGAAAAGGGATTGTTCCTTCACCATTGGAAGAAGTGATGTCAGCTAAGAGATTTGGGCTCCATGAGCAAGCCCATATTCCAAAAATCAAGATAAAGGTATGGAAAATCCTATGCATAGAGATGATTTTAGAGCAGGCAGGGCAATTACAAGATTCATTTTTAGCAGGCATGCCAATTACAAGATTCATTTTTAGCAGGCAGGGCAATCGTACCTAACTCTTCCAAGCAGCGATAATGAAATAGTCCTGTTTTGCTGGGCTTTTTAGGCAAGTCAGAAGCAAAATCGAAGATTAGCCGATTTATCGAGTATTACTCCAATGCCTGAGCCAATAATAGATAATTTGATTGTTATTTTCAAAAATCGCTATAATTCATAGTTCCATCTCGGTAAAATGTACATATGCTTAGGCTCGAGTTGTATAAATCTCTATTTCGCATACAAAGCCTTGAGCTATTATGCTTACTATGCGTATTTTCCTCTTTGGCGCACTCCGCTGTCAAAAGCACTAGTGGAAGTCTTGATTTTAACCTAGATGGAACAAATACGAGCCAAATGAGCTTAAGCTCTACGGGCTTAGCCATAGGAGAAAATTTAAGTGCAACGGCGAATCTTTATGTTGAGGGTAGTGCCATTGTGAGCGAAAGTATTTCAGTGGGAACCACTTCAACTTCAAGTAACTTAAATATAGGTGGTAGCTTTTCTCAAACCTTTATTACATTGAGTGATAATACTAGCTATGTCGGAACTCCTTTAGAATCATCCATGATTCTTGTCGATACCACTTCGGGAAATATAAGGCTAGATCTCCCCTATCCCTCAAGGGCTAGTAACCAAATTATTACCATTAAGAAAATATCGAGCAATAATGAGCTGCGCATAACTGGTGGAGGTAAAAAAGTTGATGGCAGCTATGACTGGCACATGCTTTCTGGAGATATGTCTTACCTAAAGGTTCTCAGTAATTCGACTCAATGGAATATTATAGATTCCGGCGATCTCACCAGCTTTGCTTATTCCGGAAATATGATTTTAACTGTGGATACAAGTGTCGATGCTAGTGGGGATGGTGGTACTGCAGCTAATTTTTTCACTTTACCTTTGTTAGCAGATGGATTATCTGCAACCATCAATTGGGGGGATGGCAGCTCTAATATTCAAAGCGATGATAATTTTATTACCCACGATTATGGCGCAGCTGCGACCTATACGGTTCAGGTTTCAGGGACATTTAAACAACTAAAATTTCAAGGAGCAAACGATGATATTAAAGTCCTTGAACTTCAACAATGGGGACCAAATGCTTGGGATAGCATGTTGTTTTCTTTTTATGGCTGTTCAAATATGAAAATTACAGCAGCAGACTTGCCTGATACATCGTCAGTGACAAGTTTTTATTATTCCTGGAATGGCTGCTCTTCACTTGAAAACTTCCCCTATATCGATACCTCTTCAGGGACGGTTTTCAATAGAACTTGGAACTCGTGTACTTCATTAACATCATTCCCGGTAATTGATCTCTCCTCACTTACGGATGGCACAAATATACTTCAGAATGTAACATTATCTACTTATGTTTGGAGTAATATTCTTATTGAAACCGAAGCCAATAACCCCGTCAGTAATATAAACTATTTCAAAGCAAGCTCTTCCACAAAACACAATGCAGCAGGAAATGTTGCTATGGGTCTTCTAGACGCGAGAGGTTGGGTGATCTCGGACGGGGGATTGGAGTGAGGCTTTTGGGGCTGTGCAGGTGTTGGTTTGCTTTTAGGGTTATAGTTTAGCCAAAGATGCGCGTATCTCCATAGCCAATCCATGGATTTCTTCTGGAGCAAGATAATCTGACATTTCGTTGACTATATCTTTATCAGATAATGTATTTGTTTTTTCACGTAGAAAATTATAGAAGTCTTTCTCGGTTTTGCCTGTGAAATAATCATCTTCCTTGACAAGTTTAGAATAGGATGGTTTTGAAAGCCTAGTCATTAATGTCTCTGTATCAGGACTTATACTCATTTGACGGTAAAAACTGATATCGTATACATCTCGAATCAGCCTACGTTCATTCCAGGCTGCCATTTTATTGGCTAAAGCCACTGAATAATCAGCTACATGAATGAGGCGTGGAGGAAATCGATACTTGGGCGAAAAAAGTCGTGTTGAAGCTGTTGCAGTCCTTACTTTTATAGCAACCTTTGCCTCAACCTGTACAGTTATACCTGCTCGAGTAACCAATACACGCAGGCACTTTGAGTTTATTGAATGTTTCAGGCTAACTCCGACGATGGTGTTTAGTGCATTAATAATCTCATCTACAATATCCTTTTTGGATTTGTAAGGAACAAAGACATAGTCTAAATCATTAGTAAGCCGAGGGGAACCTAGTAGACAAAGAACCATGCCACCCCGTAAAACGGCACGATCGCTAAACTTCTGTGCGAATAAATCCAATATTTCAGCGAGTAGTCTTTGCTCATTCTCAATCATATTGAGCCCATATTGTTCTTTAAATAGGTGATGAATCTCTTGTCATATTTCTCTAAGTACGTATTGATGAGCTTTTTGTCAAGATATTCAATGTTGACATCAGTTTGTGCATTAAATGAAAAACGATGACCTTTGTATATATAGTACCATACGTCTATAAATGCTTTTTCTGCTGTCGCCCTCAGAACTCCATTGACTTCTGAATAACCAAAGAAGTGTTTAGCTTCGATGCTAAAATGCTCTATATTCCCCAGTTCACAAATATAATTTCTCGGGCTACCTACCTTGACTGCCTGAACTTTGTAACCAGGAACGGATCCAATAATAGCATTCTTCGCTAAAATGGTTCCGGTTGAAATGTATGCGTTCCGCTCAATCCTCGAGCTGATTACTTCCAGCGATGCCTTAGAGGATGCGTAAAGTCCACGCTTAACTTTAATCAGCTCGCCACAACTGACAAGTTCCTTGATTTTTCGAAATAGGGTTGCCTGACTCTTTTCGCGAAGCGCTACTTTTAGGTCAGGAAGAGTGAATACCTCATTCAGCTCTTTGGCCCACTGCTCGAGCTCTCTAATAATTCGAATATCCATTTACAATAACTATCATTTTATGAGAGTTAATGTAATTGTAAGTTCCATGTGGATTAGTCAATAGTTCAGTGAAACTGTCCAGGGTAAACGCATCAAAATCATAAGTCATTGAAAAATAGCCACAGATCGCACAGAGGCCTCAGAGAAAAGCTCAGTGTCCTCTGCGCCCTCTGTTGCTAAAGTATTGAAAAATAGTCAATTATCGTTTGGCGAGGGAAAGTCTATAGATTTGATGCGATTGCCCTGGAAACTGTTGAATATTGATTTGGACTGAATACATACTTGATGCGTTAGCCCTGTTCTTAGGGTGTTAATTATTGACAAGATTTTTTCACGTGAAAAATAATGCCTACCCTAAGAACGAATTAACTCTTAGTAGCCCCTTTTTTAACTGTGAACTTATCAAATGAAATGCCCAGCCTGTAGAACAAATCATGAGCTTAAAATTTCCGAACTTCAAGCTGGGTTTATGGTTCGGAAATGCATAGAATGCGATGGCTTATGGATACCTTCTTTTCAGTACTGGAAGTGGTTCCGTAAGCAAGCCAATATTTTACCTGAAAAACCTATTGAAGTTGAAAACGAGAATCCAGATTCTAAACACGGAAAATTTTGCCCTGAATGCAGTACGTATTTGGCTAATCGCACTATTGGCCATGGTCTCAATTTTACAATTGATCATTGCTTTAACTGCAAGGGATATTGGTTAGATAAAGGTGAATGGGAAGCGCTGAATAAAAAAGACCTCCATGATGAGCTGCACCTGATTTTTACAGAGCACTGGCAAACAGAGGTAAAACAAAGCCAAGCAGAGCGTTCACAAGAAAATGCCATCATAAAAGCTTTAGGAGATAATGACTATAATAAAGCGAGATTGTTTAAAGAATGGCTTTGTCAGCATGAAAAGGCTGGAGTAATCTTGAATTACATCACACAATCACGAACCTAAAGTTTGAGACTTAAGGTGGCAACTAGCAAGTTTAGTTATTCGGATTCTAAAATGATGTTGTATTTATAGATGTATGGTTCTAGATATTATGACATCAAATAAACAACAAATTTCTTGGTGGCAAGAGCGGAGGTCCTCCATTAGTGCCTACTCACCTTTTTTCATATACAGCCATCCCATGGGTATGGTTCTAAGGTTAAGCGTATGAATGTACTAGAGTACTATCAAAAGAACCCGTATTACATAATTTACCTGATAGCTATCGCTTTCGTGTTAGGAATTATCGGTTATCGTTGGAGTAAGGTTAATGATCCACTTAAAATTAACCTAGTGAAGATTACTCTGTATGGTGCTAGCTTTTTATGCCTCCTGGCAAGTTTATATTCACTGTGGATTGCACTAAGCATTTACCAAAATATGAAGGAATTAGAGTTAGATGATTTAAACTTCTATTCGTTGATTACGATGGGGATACTTATTCCGCTTCACTTGTCTTATAAGGCATATGCTGCAGCCAAGAAAATAAAGTCCCCATCTTCCAATACTTAATCATTGGTGAAGATTCAAGTTAATGGCATATTTATTTCTCTTTATACAGCAAATTATCTATGCTTTGCGCTTCATAATCCTGACCGTTAACTTCTTTAAATTATGATATTTGAGATACTCATAGAAATGGTTGCTGAATTCACTTTGTCGAGTATATTGTTGTCACGTTCTGTGTTGTTCAGTGCGATAGTCGGAATTGCGGTATCATTTCTGCTATATTTCTTTTTCAGAATTTCATCTTTTTGGGTGCATATTCCTATAATTGCCGTATCTTTATTTTTAGGTTTTATTCTCAAACTGAAATTGAAATGAGTTCAGTAGGCTGCACAATAACTCTCCGACTTGTTCACTTCATCACTGCTTTACTGGTATTATTCAATTGTGTTTTTGCAGAACCTGAACATATCAATAAAGTTCTTAATTATCTAGATGAACCGGAAAATTATTCTATTAGGCCCACTTGCCTTAATAAAAACTACTATTTTTATACACAAGAATCAGTAGAATCTTTCAAGAGCTTAGTTCAGAATCCAGTCGAGCCTTTGGCTACGGTCTGGTTCACAGCAAGTAGAAGGCAAGATTCACTTGTCTCCATTGAATATCAGTATTTAGCTGATAACTATTATCTCACTGCAGTTAAGTCTGGCATTAATACTGTTGTTGGAATTTCTTTTAATTCTGGGAAAATAATGCTATACAGCATAAATCCTCCAGAAAACCTAAGTTTTGGCGCTGAAGATACCAATTCAGATTCCACAATTGACACAATTACAATCTTTAGCAGCGATAATACCATCGAAGAGATGCTCGTTCTTCAGAAACCATATTTTCTTCCAGTAAGCAGCGACAACCTACAAGCTTGCCAGACTCAATATTCAAAGTATTACCGGGATTTGTGGAGTGGCAGTTCAGCTAGTAAGGAAGTCGAAAAATGAGTTTTAAAATAAACGATCTCTCTGCTAATGGCAGCGCGATTTGCATTCGATTGTGCAGGCAGGAATTCTCGCATATTCTGTTCGGCTGGGTTTCAGGTCTCCTAAGTCCATATTGCCAGTATTCGCTATCCCTATGAAACCGATTATCTCATTCGCCGTATTTATATTAGCTATCATTCTTCAGGCTAACTATTCTCATTTGCACACAATCTTTCCAAATATGAGTGACATAAATCATATATATCATTACTTTGTCGATATACCTTCTTTCTTGTTCGTCTCCATTCCCATTCTCTTTTTTTGTATCGCTTTTAAACCAAATGAACCTATTTCATGTTCATCAGAACTTTGGTCATTGCATTTTTCTCGCTGTTCAACATTTTCTCAAATAACTGGCGCAACCATATTTGTTCTCCTTCTTGTAGATTTCTTGATTGATATGAGACCTGAAACAATTGGACCTAATATGTCTGTTTTGCTTTTGCCAATTTTCTACACCCTAATGTTCGATCTTAAATTCTTGATTCTAAAAACCTACTGTAAATCAAAATGATTCGCTATATATATTACTGGCTCGCCCTATTTCTATCAGTCTCCATTGGGTTAATGCTTGACTCTGTCGATCATCTCAAATTATTCTTTCATCTCAATTTGGATGCAACACTGTTATTTCTTTACTTCATTCCTCTTTTTGTCTACTTCACTCTCGTTCTCCTGGATTCAAATCTCACACGTATGAAAGACACCATTGCATCCTTTTTTCCAGTAGTTCACGCATATAGTTTCATGGCTGCGCTATTCTGTTTTATGGTATCGTGGCTTGAAATGCGGCCTGAGTTTCTTGGCTCTGGTGTGATGAATATTTTTCCATTTCTTGTATTGGCCGTTCTTGTTAGTGCTGTATAGCGACAACTAGAATTACACACCAGCGACAATTAAAAGTCGACATCTGAAGCCCTTTCAACTTCCGCAAAGGCGATTGTCTCACCCCACACATTTATCGGGGCTCAAGATGTTGACGGACAAACAATTTTCAAGGTTGAAATTCATGCGTACACAGGGAAAAACCCAACAACAGACGGCAGATTTACTTAATGTCTCCAGATCAACGGTCGACAAATATGATAGGCAAAAAAAACCGCCTTCCCAGACTCAGTCGCCACGAACTCACATAACCC
>JADGBV010000094.1 GCA_015231345.1 Planctomycetota bacterium | reverse complement strand
TACGAGCAGATGAATATTCTGTGGTAGAGGCTTGTGATGGTGCCGAAGGGTTTAATCGTTTGCAGCTGGAAGAGTTCGATGCTGTAATAACTGATATTCAGATGCCAAATATGAATGGCCTCGAGTTAACCCGTGCCATACGTAAGCAGGAACGCTTTGCATACTTGCCTATCGTTATTGTGACCTCACAGGAAAAAGATGAAGAAAAGCGTGAAGGCATTGAAGCGGGAGCAAATGCCTACCTGCTAAAAACCTCCTTTGATCAAGAAAAACTGCTTGAGACTTTGGCGCGTTTGGTGGGTAAACCGTGAGATCCCTTGCAAAAATACGTGTTGTCGTCGTAGATGATTCTGATCTGGCACGCGAACTTATTGGTGAAATACTTCATTCTGAGAAAAACATCGAAGTCGTTGGCTATGCTAAAAATGGTAAAGAGGGAGTGGCCTTAGTCAAAAAACTTCGCCCCGATATTGTAACGATGGATATTCATATGCCGGTCATGACAGGTAAAGAAGCAACTCAGGAGATTATGGCCTATACTCCAGTGCCCATACTGGTGGTGACGGCATCGGCCTTTTTTAAGGAAGATGAACATAATGCATTCAATGTGATTTCTCAGGGAGCTTTAGATGTCATCCATAAACCTACATTGGGAAGTGATGATGAGGTACTGAGCCCTGAGGCCCGCACTCTCATAGCGAAAGTGAAGCTTCTCGCAGGCTGCCCGGTGATTACTCATGTTAAGGGGCGCCATCAGCGGAGAAGTTCTGCATTAACCATGCAGCCAAAATCGGCCTCAGCCACAGTAGCAGAGAGACAGCCAAAATCGGCCTCAGCCACAGTAGCAGAGAGACAGCCAAAATCAACCTCGGCCACAGTAGCAGAGAGGCAGCCAAGATCAACCTCAGCCACAGTAGCAGAGAGACAGCCAAAATCAGCCTCGGCCACAGTAGCAGAGAGACAGCCAAAATCAGCCTCAGCCACTTCTGAGCTTGCTTCTGCATCAAGCACTCAAACGACTCATCACCAAGGCATGCCTCTTATTGGCATTGCTTCTTCAACGGGTGGGCCCAAAGCTCTTCGTCGGGTGCTAGAAGTATTGCCGCCGACTCTTCCTACGTCGGTGCTGATCGTTCAGCATATCGCAGATGGTTTTGTGGAGGGACTTGTCGCATGGCTTGATGAGGTTTGTCCCATAAAAGTAGTCGTTGCTCGTAATGGCGATAAAATTCAAAATGGCCAAGTGTATATTGCTCCGAATGGGACTCACTTAACTCTTAGTAAGACGCATCATATTGCTCTAAAGGCAACGGCCCCTGTGAGTGGTTTTTGTCCTTCAGGAACGGAATTATTTTTCTCCCTTGCCAACTTTCCTGGTAGCATAGGTGTTATTCTAACAGGTATGGGAAAGGATGGGGTAGAGGGGCTTGTTCGAATACGCCAGAAGGGTGGGTATGTGATTGCTCAGGACGAGTCTAGCAGTGCTATCTACGGTATGCCTCGTGTAGCGATGGAAACAGGAGTGGTTCATCAGCAGTGTCCTCTTGATAAGATTGGCCCTAAGCTAATGAAGCTTCTCGCTCAAAATAGCAATGCCTAAGTCGCTTCGGAGCTTATCTGCTGAGGAGCAAAATCATTTTTGTCAGTTGGTTCGGGAAAAAGTGGGGATTGTTATAAAAAACACTCAAATTCCTTCTATAACGGCGACTCTTTTTAGTCGTATGTTCAATTCTCAATTTACGTCGCCCATGGCGTATTTCAACTACCTCAGATGCACCTCAGAAGGTCGAGATGATCTGGAAATCCTTGTGCAAGAAATTACGATTAATGAAACCTCATTTTTCAGAAACCCTGCCCAGTTTACCCTCCTTAAAGAGATGGTTTTTCCTCAATTACTTGAGGGTCGCTCACAATCAGAGCCCCTCTCTATTCTTTGTGCCGGCTGTTCCACGGGAGAAGAGCCCTATTCTATCGCTATAGCAGCCCGGGAATTACTTGGTCTACGAGCTTATGAGAGAGTTGAAATCTGTGCAGCAGATATTGATCGTGCTGTTCTCAATTTGGCTGCTGAGGGAAGATATAGAGACAGAGCACTTCGCACCACGAATGTAGGTGTTCGTGAACAGTACTTTAGGCAGAATAAAAACGGGTATCAACTCGATGAGAGCATTCGTTCGATGGTTGATTTTAAAAAATGGAATATCTCATCGGGCACACTTCCTCCAACTCAAAGCGGAAAGAGTTGGGATATTATTTTTTGTCGTAATGTGATAATATACTTTGATAATAATACAGTAAAAAATGTCATTCAAGCTTTTTGGGAAGCACTTACTCCTCAAGGCTTTTTGTTTTTAGGGCACTCGGAGACTTTATGGAATATTCACCAGGGCTTTGAGCTTATTCAACGAGGTCAGGGTATAGTCTATCGAAAAAACACGATTGAGGCACATGAGCTGTCTGGCTTGAAAGTCCTTAATTTCAAATCCAAAATAAAACCCCGCCCACTTCGTTCAGGTTCTTTTCATAAGGAAAATTCGCCCGTTCAGGATCCGCTTGCAGATTCTTCTCACGTGGATCATGCTATTGCTGGGCCTTCGCGTACTGACCAATCATCACATGCTGATCATTCTTCCATAAATTCTTCACGGAAGGATGATCCTTCTCTTCCCGACGCTAGGCGAGTTGAACAGCTTATTTGTGAGGCTGATACAAACTATCTTCAGGAGCAATTGGACGCTGCCCTCGAATGCCTAGATTTGGCTCTTACGCTCGAACCAGAACACCTTGAAGCAAGACTCTTTCAAGGGCGAATACTTCTTGAAAGTGGCGAACTGGATCAGGTAAGGGAATTTATCGATACTTCTTGGGAAAAGAACGCTCTTCATGCTGGATTTCAGGAGCTTATTGCGATGTGGGCAGAGCTTCATGGCGAAGAGGACCGAAGTCTAGAGGCTTGGCGAAAAGTGATCTATCTCGATTCCAATCATGCTTGGGCGTATTACCAGTTAGGAAAACTCTTGCTAAGCTTAGAAAATAAACAGGAAGCCCAGAAAATGTTTCGCACTGCACTTCGTGTGCTTGAGTCAAGAGACCCTGAGGAATCCGTAACGCCTCATAGTCGTTGGTCTTGTGGGGCATTGATGAGTGCAGCGCGAAAGGCGGGAATGTAGGGGAGGGGGATGGCTCCCCCAATGATTCCTCTGTACTCCAATATTAAAGTCGTTTGGGCCTAAAATAAATGATGACTTAAAAAGAGTGCTTTAGCCAATAAAGTTCTTGAATTTATAGCAGAGGGGTAAACTATTCTCTAATGAATAATGCTCAAAACGAAAAAAAGCATCTTTTGGTCGTGGACGATAGCAATAGTGCACGGGCAATGGTCGCAGACCTTCTTAGGGATGAAGGCTTTATTGTCGCTGAGGCGGAAAGTGGCGAGGAGGCATTAACTCTAGCCCGGAAGACCGCCTTTAGTGGGGTGGTTATGGATCAGCAAATGCCTGTTCTTTCTGGATCAGAAACAGCGAAACGATTTAAAGAGGATGAAGCACTTAAGTATATTCCCATTCTTATGCTAACGTCTCAAGATGATACAGAGGAAATGATTCGCTGTTTGAATGAAGGAGCTGATGATTTTGTCTCCAAAAATGATGATTTGGAAATTTTAGTTGCAAGAATACAGGTCCTTCTGCGTATGGGGGGCTTGTACGAGCAACTTAAATATGCTAACCACGGTTTAGAAGAAAAGGTTGCTGAGCGTACAGCTGAGTTGGAGCAAGCACAAGAAGAATTGAAATCCAGTACGCTAAACCTGATTCAAAACGAAAAGCTTAGCGCCTTGGGTGAACTTAGCGCGGGAATAGCCCATGAGTTAAATCAGCCTCTTAATGGTATTAAAATCATAACCCAGTGTGTCCAAAGGGATGTGGCAAAGGGTCGTCTTGATGAGGAAGATCTTTCCAAGGACCTGAGTGATACGATTACTCAAGTCAACCGGATGGCTGAGTTGATTAATCATATGCGGGTTTTTACGCGGCAAACCGTGGGAGATACCCGCGAGCCGGTGGAATTAAACCAAGTGGTGGAAAACTCATTAAAGTTTACCAGCCAGCAATTAAAAACGAGAAACATCGAAGTGGTGCTTAAACTTGACGAGAATTTGCCTTATATTCAAGGCAATGCGAACCAGTTGGAGCAGGTATTCCTCAATTTGGTCACCAACGCTCGCCATGCCTTTGAAAATGGAGAGCATAAGAAAAAATACTTTGAAATTCTCAGTTTAGTGAATGCTCAGGATAACAGGGTAGAAGTGAAGGTGACGGATAGTGCTGGCGGAGTTCCTCTTGAGATACAAGAAAAAATCTTCCAACCTTTTTTTACGACCAAAGAGCCTGGCAAAGGAACGGGACTAGGCTTATCTCTTTCCTATAAAATTATAAAAGAACATGGGGGCACTATGATACTCAATAGTGTGGTGGGTGAAGGAAGTACTTTTGTCTTGAGTTTTCCCATTCTTCCTTCCAGTGAAAGTACATCATCAGGTGAGGAGTAAGAGAAATGCCATGTAAAGTACTCGTGATTGATGATGATCCCATCACTATGGAATTGATGGCGGCAATGGTGAGTCGCGAAGGCTTTGACGTCTTCCAAGCACAGAGCGCCAGTGATGGGCTGAAGATGTTTTATGAAGTATCTCCTTCTATTGTTATTTGTGATTATCGCATGCCCGTAACTGACGGACTGGAGGTGCTTAAGCAAATAAAGCATGAGAAACCCGAAGTGCAGGTTATTCTGATGACGGCCGAGGGAAATTTTGATGCTGTCATTGGCGCATTTCACCTAGGTGCCCTGGATTATCTTCAAAAGCCCATTGGTGAACAGGAACTGAGTCTAGCTCTAAGGCGAGCGCAGGAAAAGGTTCTGGAAAATACAGGGGTTCGGGTGAAACCAGTGATTCTCATTGCTGAAGATGAGTCTGATGTCCGTCGGCGTCTTGTACGGATACTGGAAGATGAGGATTGGGATGTGGTTGCTGCAGAGGATGGGCAGTATGCTGTAGATCTATTTTCGAATCAGCGTATCGATATATGCATACTTGATATCTCTATGCCAAGGAAAGATGGCTTACAGGCTCTTCATGAAATGCGAGAGAAGACGACAGACTTTGAATCCATTATTCTTACGGGACATGGTGATGAGCAAGAAGCTATTCAGGCTTTGAGGGATGGCGCATTTAGCTTCCTCAAAAAACCAATTGATGTGGATGAACTGGTGGCTGTTATTCATAAAGCACTGGAGAAATTAATGATGAGTCAAGCCCTCAAATACCGCACCAGAGAACTTCAGCTAAAGAATGAACTCATCAGTCAGATTATTTCCAAAGAAAAAGTAGAAGCGGACAAGACTTCACCGAATAAATACGCATTGATGATGATTGACGCCATCCCCGTCGGTTTGATTGTGGTAAACGTAGATCTCAAAGTTCTCTTGGCTAACGAACATTATTCTCGTGTCACAAAGGAGAATCCTATGACTATTGATGACGTATTCTGCAAAAGCCTTAGTGCCATGGGCATGGAAATGTCACATGAAAAACTGACCAAGGCTCTTGAGAGTGTTTTTTCAACTTCTCCTGGCTCAGTTGAAACCATTGATACGGGTACCTACTCCTATGCTCTTATAACGAGAATGGTATATGTTGATAAAGGCAAAGAAGTTGATGCCGCTCTTATAACATTGCGTGGGGAACGTTCATAAGCTTAAGGTTATCTATGGAAGAAAAGCATACCGTACTTGTTGTTGATGATGATAAACTCATTCGAGGTTTGATGATTCAGCAGTTGGAGCGTAATTTTTTTAAGGTTCTCAGTGCAGAGGACGGGACTTCTGCTTTAGATCTGTTTTCGAAAGAAAAAATTGATATTGTTCTTTTGGATGTGAAATTGCCTGATATGGACGGCATGGAGGTTTTGCAAAAAATCAAAACAAAGACTCGACAAATTTGTGAAGTGATTGTTCTCACTGGGTTTGGATCTGACGAAGTAGCGATTCAATCTTTGCGTTACGGTGCTGTAGATTATCTCGAAAAGCCAATAGACCTTGAAGCTTTAAATACAGCCATTGGACGTGCTCAAGAAAAGATACTCGAAAAAAAGGAGTTAAATTTTCGGCAAACTATTTTAATTATTGATGACGATGAAGATATTATTCGCTTAATGGAACGATTTTTTCGTTCGGAAAATTATCATGTGCTGACTGCTCATTCAGGCAAGGAAGCTATGGAGGTTATTGAGAAAAATAAAGTGGATCTTCTTGTTTCTGATATCAATTTGGGTGATATGAATGGTGTTGAGATTTTAGAGAAAGCGAAGCGATACTTTTCAGATATCGAAGGCATAATGGTGACAGGAGACAATGATAGTGAGTTGTCCATCAAAGCTTTGCGAGCCGGAGCAATCGATTACATCACCAAACCTATCAATCTCGATGAAGTGCTTATTTCTGTCCAAAAGGCTATGGAACGAATTACTCTGAATCGTAACCAACTGTATCGTCAACGTGAACTTAAGATTTCCCGTGAGATTATTAGCAAAATGAATGATGAGTTAGAGTCCCGTATTCAAGAACGTTCCGAAGAGTTGAGTCATACCCAAACTCAGTTATTTCAAACATCTAAATTGGCTACCTTGGGCGAAATGTCCACAGGACTCGCTCATGAAATGAATCAGCCTCTGGGCGGCATTGCGCTTACTTCGAAACATATGCGAAAAATGGTTGAGCGTAATCGAATGACCGACGAGGATGTGATTGAAGCCTTGGACGATATTGATATGTCGGTAAAACGCATGGATCATATTATCAAACATATTCGCACCTTTGCGCGCCAGGAAGCTATGAAGTTTATGGATGTGAATATCAATGAAACAATTGAATCGGCCCTGAGTCTAATGGGAGAACAGTTGCGTTTACATGGTATTGAAATTCAAACAGAGCTTAATGCCGACCTTCCTCGAATTGATGGTGAGCCCTATCAACTCGAGCAGGTGTGGATCAATATGCTCTCTAATGCACGTGATTCAATGGATGAGCAGGGAAAAAAAGATTCTTCTCTTCGGAAAAAAATAGTGATTCGTACTCGGCAGTTGGATGAGGCACACTTAGAAATTGCCTTTATCGATAATGGTAAAGGGATGTCTGAAGAAACACGTAAAAGAATGCTTGAGCCTTTTTTTACAACAAAAGAAGTCGGCAAAGGCACAGGCTTGGGATTATCGATTAGTTATGGCATTCTTCAAAGCCATAAAGGTACAATCGATTGTATCAGCTCACAAGGGAAAGGGGCGGAAATGCAGATTCTTCTACCTTTGAAACTAGAAGATGACTAGTATGGAAGTGACGAAGATACTCATAGTTGACGATGAAGAAATTCTTCGTACCCGTACTAAAAAACTATTGATGCTTGAAGATGGTTTTGAAGTGGAAACAGCTGCAGATGGCCCTCAGGGGCTTGAGCTTTTTGATCAGTTTCAGCCTCATATTGTTCTTCTAGATATTCGTATGCCTGGCATGGACGGTATTGAGGTCTTATGCCATATCAAAGAGCGTTCGACTCCTGCCGAAGTCATAATGATTACCGGTCATGGTGGCGTCGAAACGGCAATTGATGCCATGAAAAAAGGGGCCTTTGGCTATCTGCAAAAGCCAGTAGATTTTGATGAACTTGAGATAGAAATTGGTAAAATCGTAAAGAAACAGCATACTCAACGTCAGCTTGCGCAGTATGTCAAGGACATAGAGCAAAAAAAGAAAGACCTTGATGAACAGAATCAGCTTCTCCACAAAAGAACTGATGAATTGAATGATGCTCTCGCAAAACTCGAAAACACCCCAAAGGTCTTAGCGATGAACCGAGTTGTAGTCCTTGAACGCATAGCGAATGATGTTGCCCATGAACTGAAGAACCCCCTCAATAGCATTAGTTCATCTCTGTATTATGTAACAAAACAAGTTCCAACCGAATTGATCGATGCTAAACCAAAAGTAAAAAAACACCTCGATATTATCAGCGCACAAATTGAACGATCAAAAGGAATTATTGAAAATTTGCGTAACTTTGCCAGTCCACACTTGGTGGATTTCCAGAGCGTGGATCTTGGTGAAATCATTCGTAAATCAGTACTCCTAAGCCTAACAGATAGTGGTGTAAAAGTGGAGTTTGATTTGGACGAGAATCTTCCTTTAATTGAAGGCTCAGGGCATCAGCTACAACAGGTTTTTGTCAACCTGTGTGAGAACGCAAAAAGAGCCATGGATAATGATGGTTCTATTGCCATTAGCACTAAACAACAATCAGGTAATAAAGTCCTTGTGACTGTGAGGGATTCGGGAACAGGTATTCCAGATGATATTATCGATAAAATATTTGATCCCTTCTTTTCTACTAAAAATGAAGTTGAGGGAGTTGGTCTCGGCCTTTCTATCTGCCATGGTATAGTAAAAAAACATGGAGGAATCCTTAGTGTTCGTAATGCCCCAGAAGGTGGTGCAGAATTCAGCATGAGCTTAAGCATGAATACGACTGAAAAGCAAGACGTCTCCTCAAATCCCCCATTAAGTCAACAGTGAGAGTACAATGGCACGTATATTAATTGTAGATGATGAAGAGATTCTAAGGAGGCGTCTTAAAAAACTTCTCGAGTTGGATGATCACGAAGTGTATTTAGGAGAGGATGCTCGTCAAGGAATAGAGATCTATTGTCAAGAAAAACCGGATGTTGTTCTGATGGATATTAGCATGCCTGGCATGGATGGTGTTGAGGCCCTGAAAGAAATTATAAATATTAATGAGTACGCTCTCGTTATAATGATCACTGGCCATGGTGGAGTGGATACTGCCATAGAGGCCATGAGAGAAGGAGCTTTTAGTTATATTCTCAAACCCGTTGATTACGATCAACTAGAGCTTGAACTTAGCAAGGCTCTCCAAAAGAAAGAGCTCGATCAACGTATGAAAGAGCAGCATCATCATATTATTGAGCAAGGCGCGCAGCTAGAGCAAGTCATCAAGGATATCGACAGCACGAAAACCACACATTGGACCTTGCTCCAGACCATGGCACATACTATGAACACGATCCTTAACGATACGATCGGAATTCAAGACTTGCTTGATAGAACAGAGCTTGATAAAACTCAAAGAAAGTATATGGGCATTCTGAAAAGCAACTCTGAGCTTTTTCTGTGGTTCGCCAAGGAACTAAAATTGTTTTCACTCTTTGCTGGCGATTCATTGAAGCTGACAATGAAAGTATTTGATATCAATGATACGATAACATCCGTTATAAAACACGTGAATGGACATACTTACAAAAATGATATTTCACTTGACTATGTTCTTGTGCCTGAAGGTCAGAGTTCATTTTGTGGAGATGTGAGTTGTATTGAACATGTCTTTAAAGGATTGCTGCAAGCTTTTGTTGAGATGAAGAATGCGGGTTCGGTAGAGTGTGTTGTGCGCATAGAAAACGAGACGACTGTACGAGCCACCTTTAACGAAATTCGTGGAGAATGCAACAAGGAGCTTCTAGACGAATTTAACAATAACCTAAAACTCCTTACTCATCCTGATAGCTGTAGTGATGCCGTTAAATCATCATCATTGGGTATTGTTAGGAAAATATTGACTTTAATGAAAGGAGATTTTGTTCTACCGGCTGATTCATCTTCTTCATTGCTCGAAATCTATTTTGAATTAGAGCAGGTGCCAGAGAGTAAACGAGATACCCAATACAAGACAGAAATTATTTCTGTTGAACCCTCGCATATTCTTATTGCTGATGACAATCAATTAACTCATATCGTCCTTAAGTCCATGCTGGCTTCCTTGGGGCACAGTGTTGTTACGGTTAGCAATGGACGAGAAGCTGTGGATACGTTGGAAAGGCAAAGTTTTGATATGGTCATCTTGGACCTTCAAATGCCTATTCTTAATGGCTATGATGCTGCTCGTTTGATTCGCGCTCGCTATACTAAAGATGAACTACCTCTTATCGCCTTCACGGCTAGTGCGCATTTACATGTGAAAGAAAAGACACAGGAAGCTGGTTTTAATGATGTTATTTTAAAACCTGCTGATCTTAATCAATTTTCGCAGCTTATGAATAAATACTGTGCAAAAAGCAGCTCTTAAGGAGCATTTAGCTATTAACTGAAACTGAGCGGATAAACGCTTCACCCTGTGCTGCTGTCGATAAAGTGTCAGGGTAATCGCACCACCACTTTCCTCATGTCATGTGTGAATGAAGGGAAAAGGGGACTTAGTTCTTCTGTTAATTTTCATCGAAATATACTTGTGGCCATTTATACAGACACCATAACCCGCCATAAAAAATTACCAACAAAGATATGGCGACTTATAAATATTCGTAATCAGCCACAAATCAAATTAAACAAGAGCACATGGATACTTTTGATTTTACGGTGTTTGAAAAATCGCAATCAACTCTACTTTTAGAATCAATCAATAATCCTCAGCACCTGCATGATATCCTGGGGAAGATAAAAATCCTTGCCAAGAACAAAAGAGTTCAGTATTGAATTCACCCATTCTCGACTGCTTGAAGCTGAATGGATAACCATTGTTCCGCCACCTTGTGGCACTGCTTTGAGGCTAACATTGTCGCAGGTGATGTGTAAGCAGTTTTCCTCGCCTTTAAGCAAGACAGAAAGATAGATCCGGCGCCTCCTAAGGTCTACTTTAAGCTCCTCGATGGTCCCGAAATCCCGTATTTTGCGGTTGAGTAATTGCCGCGCTCCCCATTGCTTAATTGATCGGATCACCCCTGTGTCTCTTCGGTGGATTTTTGATTGGTCGTTTCTTCATTTTGCAGACCCTTGCTCGAAGTACTGCTGAATATACCCAAAAAGTTGACATCAAAGAATCTCATCGCATAGCATCCAAACTGGCCACGAAACTGAGTGCTCAAAAAAAGAAGGAACTCATCGCCTTACTATTAACCCTCATATGCGAGAACG
>JADGBV010000093.1 GCA_015231345.1 Planctomycetota bacterium | reverse complement strand
TGGGGTTATGATTTGGATGAACGTTTTAAGCTTATTCGTCAGTTCGGTAATCAGGTGGGCTTTGCTAATGCTTTAAAATATAAGCTGAGTGGTGGAAAGGATCATTCTTACGTGAATGATATTGTCATTGGGCGTTTAAAAAAGATGGGTCTAAGTGTTCGTGGGCATACTTTGATTTGGCCCGGGTGGAAGCATATGCATAAGGACTCATTGCCTTTGAAGAATAATAAAAAGGCTTTAAGCGATTATTGCCACAGTCAGATCGAGGAGTTTGCTTCATTGTGGGATGTAAGTGAGTGGGATGTCATGAATGAACCTAGGGCCAATCATGATATTCAAGATATATTGGGAACACACTCCATGGTAGACTGGTATCAAACGGCAAAAAAGTATCTGCGCAACAAAGATGCTCATTTATATTTAAATGACTATCAAGTGATATCACACATGGGAAGCAAATGGGAGAAGCATATTGGCCTTTATCACGATACAGCTAAATACCTGCTTGATAACGGTGCTCCGCTGACGCATTTGGGTTTTCAAAGTCGGTTTAAGGCATGGGTTGAATCTGAGGAAATCTATCGTCGGTTGGAGGAGTTTCGAGACCTAAACCTACCTGTTAAAGCTACAGAATTTGAAATTCGTAGTACTCGGACGAAGTTTACGGAGCAGGAAAGGGCCCGTTATACGGAGCAAATCATGACGACCTATTTTAGTCATGATTTGGTTTGTGGTTTTATTGCCTGGACTTTCTTTACTGAAGAAGGCAAATTGAATCCCCAAGATAATTCCCCAGAGGATTTTAGTTTGTTTTATACGGATCGCATCAAGCCAAACGGCAAGGTCTGGTTGCACTTGGTAAGAAAACATTGGAACACTGATGAGGTTCTCAAAACCAACGAGTCGGGACAAATAGAATTGCGTGGATTTTTGGGTGATTATGAGGTGTTGATTGGTAAAGGTAAGAGTCTGAAGCGTGCTCAATTGACCCTTGATCACGAAAAGAATGAGTTTGTTGTGCAGATATAATCGGCTTGCACTCTGCTGGGAGTTTAATCTCTTTCTCTAATATGCTAATTCGGCGTAAAGGGCATCCAGCCGATATCCGTTAATACTTCAGCAGGACCAAACCTTCCTTTGTACTCCATTTTTTGGCACTCTTTGATGTAAAAGCCTGCGTACCAATAATACCAACCATTTTGTTGGCAGGCCAGGATTTCTTGAATGATGGAGTAGGTTCCCAGGCTGCGTGAGCGAAATTCCGGGTCAAAATAAAAATAGACGCTAGAAAGACTTGTTGGGCCTACGTCGACAATGCCAACGCCGATTAAACGATCCTCCAAACATATTCTCATTTCTCTGACATCGATGCCCTGGTGGCTGAACATGACCATAAAGTCATCCTTCTTACAGCTCATCTGGCCTTGGTGTTGAGATTGTTGGTAGAGTTCGTAGAGCTCCAAGTGTTCGTCGTTGTCGCTGAGTTCTCCCCATGTTAGAGTCAAATCCTTGTTGGAGCGTAGTACTCGCCGTTGGCTTTTGCTGGGTTTGAAAGAATTTGCCTGAATTCTTAATGGTTGGCATGCCCTGCAGTTGTCACAATTCGGCCGATAAATGATATTTCCAGAACGGCGAAACCCGTTAGCCAAAAGAACTTCATAACTTAGGGGGCTGATGTCATCGTTTTGGCAAAAGACATCTTGGGCCTCCTGTTTTTCAAGGTATGAGCATTCTCTGGGTTGCCCCAGGTACCATGCTATTTTATCTAATTCATTGCCCATGAACAGCAACCTTATGATGATTGCTGGTTGGGCAAAAGTGTGTTGTTAGTGTTTTTTTGTTTTTATTGCTTTCTTTCTTGGCTGATTGGGCTTTCTTGCACCGCGTCCTTGCTGCATATGCCCTTTTTTAGTGTCTGGCAATATTATTTTTTTATCCATTTTTATTAGGCAGCCACCACTAATTTCAGGGCTCCTTGTTTGTCCAGGGCGAATTTCGATGGACTGGATACTGACTGGTATGGGTATAATATCTGAAGTCGTAGAGTTGTTTACATAGATCACTAAGTTATCAGATGTTGTGTTTGCATGAAAAAAGAACGACGAGGTTAAGTCATCTTCTTGTTTTACATTTAAAGTTGATCTCAGTCCACTATTCAAGCTTTCAGAAATGCTGCCTAAAGCTGTGTTTGAAAGACTCACTGAGTAATCTGAATCGCCCTCTACATTGATTTGCTTAGATTTGGCTATGGCAATATTTATTGATGTTGGGCTAACAGCTAAATCATTTTCAAACCCTGTTATGCTAGAGGTTTGGACTGGGATAGTTGCTGTGACTGATGATGAGTCATCAGAGTCAATCACGCTGATAGTCCCAGTCGTAATTGAGAGGCTTGTTGACTTAAAAAAGTAAATGCTTTCCGCCGCTGTAGATGAAATTGTAGTATCATATGTGTTGCCCGTAGTGACTTTAGAGAAACCTTCACCGATTGTTGATGGAGTGAAAGTCCAAGAGAAGTTGTGAGTAGAAACACTGCTTGTTGTTTGCAAAGATAATGTTTCGTAATCAGGAGTGTATGGGTCCATATATAAGCTTTGCGGGTTGATAAGGAAGGGGTAGAAGTACAAGATTTTGGTGACAGCACTTTGTGTGCCAGCACTCAAAGAAAGAGTGAGCGAGCCAGGTGTACTAAGTGATCTGTCAGATATAACAAGAGCTTTGGCGCCATCTGTTGCGTAAGTTGTTGTCACTGATTCATTAGTGCTCATTGTTTGGGAAGTACTAGGGATCGTAATCAGTGTTTCACCTGTCCAGTCTGAGGAAGTAACGCCCCATTTTGCATTTAACACACCCCCTGAGCGTCTGACTTGTACTTGATCTGTGATCAGAAAGTAGTGATTGTCATCTGTAATTGTTGTATAAGTACTTCCTCCATCTGTACTATATTCTATCTGTGGTTCCGCATGGAGGTTAACTGGTATTGTATCTGAAGAACCAAAGGACGTTGCTGTTAACATGACAGAGTCAGGATTTAGTGGGGTGCTTGTAGCATCGACACTAATGGCTGTAAGTGTGGCTGAAGAATTTGACTCAGCAAGAGTGACTTTTGTGCTATCGTCGACGGTAAAGTCCACGGATCCACTCAAACCACCTGCTATATATGCCGTTACAGTATTTCCTCCGACAACCGCATTTGTTGATGTCGTTAAAGTATCATCAAAGCGAATGGGAGCAAGAAGAGTGAAATCGGTTTCAATTTTATTAGTGCCTGCTGTGATACTAAGAGTGACGTCTTGAGCAATGGCCACATCACTTGCGAAATATTCATAAGCACCTTGGTAGCTTGGAATATCAAGTCGGAATATTTTATGAGCATCATTAAGGCCATCCTCGAGTAAAAGCAAAGAGGTTAGGCTTATTTCTGCTGCTTCAGGAGCATTCCAATCTTCGCCAGGAGTTAATATAATATTTGACGACACAAAATTCACAACAGCTGTGTCAGTATCAGTAATACTCATCACGCTTGGATTGTTTGTGTCATAATTGATAAGGCTGTTGGAGCTGTCATCCAGAATACTAATAGTACCAGCTCCTCCGCTTTCAGTGGCAAATCTGGGAGAAGAGAAAAGCGCCCATGGCGTTTTGCCCCTAAAACTATCTGATGTCTGGTAATCACTAAGAGTTGTGTAGGGAGTCTCTGCAGGAAGCTGTACACTGCTTGGGTAAAAAAATGAAATCTCAGAAAATGACGTCGAGGTTACTAGCTTAAATGATCCTGCTAAATCACTGCCAATAAGAAAAACTGTGTGTGTTGTGAAATCCACTTTTGCCGAGGTGGCGGTCATGGCCAAAGTTGCTTTGATTTCGTATGGAAAATCTTCGATATTATCATAGATATCGGCTTCGACTTTAGGTGCTGTTTGAACTTGATGAGCTAAGCCTGCCCGGAAATAAGAGAATCCATCCTCAGTTTCTAGAGCGCCCAATTTCCCTTCGAGGTAATTTTTGAGGGCTAAAGATGCATCGTCACTGCCTTCACTCCACCATGCTATAAGCTCTTCTTGACTCAGTACATTCACATCAGCTATGCTTATTTTTTGATGAAAATGACTCATGGCTAAAGCTTCTTCCTGATAGTCACTTTCGTAAACTATAACAGTAGCAGCAAATAGATGGAGAGAAAATAAATAGAGGCCAATAAAGAATAAAAAGGTCCTCTTAAGAGAAAGAGATGGTCTACGGGGAAATAGGCTCTTTGTCATATATTTGCTCCACTTGAAAGTGGGATGATTGTAGGATTGACATCATCTCTGCAATTGTGAGGCAGGATGATTCAAATCAAACTTTCAAGTGGGGGTCAATATTCTTATTGAATTCTTTGTCCTGGCTTGGCGCCTGAATCTGGAGAGAGAATAAAAAGTTCCTTGCCGCCAGGCCCTGCGGCCAGCACCATGCCTTCAGAGGTGCCAAACTTCATTTTTCTTGGTTTCAAGTTAGCAACGATAACTGTCAGTCGGCCCACTAAGTCTTCAGCTTTATAAGCTTGTTTGATTCCTGCAATAATATTGCGCTTTTCAAAACCTAAGTCCACAGTCAGTCGAAGTAATTTAGAAGCTTCTTTAATCTCTTCGGCTTCGATGATCTTGGCCACTCGGAGGTCAGCTTTAAAGAGATCGTCGATATTGATTTCGGCTTCTAAGGGTTCGTGATTTTCTTGATCCTTTTGTTCTTCTGTGTTGGCCATTGCTTCAGCTTTAGTTTCTTCCATTAGGGCGTTAACTTGCTTTTCGTCAACCCTCTTGGCTAAATGTTCGTAGCGGTTAATGTTGTGATCTGTTAAATTGCTCTGGGCATCTTGCCATTGGTAGTCAGATTCGTTGAATAATTTTTCAACCTGAGCTACATATTCAGGCAAAATAGGCTTAAGGTAAATCGCCATTTTTCTGAAGGTGTTAATGATGACTCCTAAGATTTTTTGGGTTTCATCTGGATTGGTTTTTAAGAGTTTCCAGGGCTGCTTCTCGTCAAAGTAGCGATTTGCTTTTTCTGCGATATCACGGATGCCTATGACTGCTTTGTTAAAATCTCTCGCCAGGTAATGCTTTTTGATGATATCGCCTTGTTTCACTGCGAAATCCAAGATTTCAAGCCCGTCTTCATCTAAACCTTTGATTTCTCCTGAGAAGTTTTTTCCTAGCATGCTTGCTCCACGGGATGCCAAATTGGTAATTTTGCCAATTAAGTCTGAGTTCACTCGGCTAATGAAATCGTCAAAATTCAGGTCCACATCAGCTAAGCTCGAGTTGAGTTTGCAGCCATAGTAGTACCTGAGGAACATGGGGTCAAGGTGATTTAAGTAGGTTCGGGCGTTAATAAATGTCCCTTTCGATTTACTCATTTTCTCGCCATTCACAGTGAGAAAACCATGCACGAAAACTTGATTTGGCGTTTTATAGCCTGCATTCTTAAGCATGGCTGGCCAAAATAAGGTATGGAAATAGACGATATCTTTGCCTATAAAGTGGTAAATTTCAGAATTATCGTTTTTCCAGTAGTCCTCAAAGTTGCGGTTGTTTTTTTTGCACCACTCCTTGCTTGATGAGATATATCCAATAGGGGCATCAACCCACACATAAAAGAATTTGCCTTCATGACCGGGTATGGAAAAACCAAAATAAGGAGCATCACGTGATATATCCCAATCGCGTAACTCTTCAGCTAGCCATTCATCTAATTTATTGGCAACTTCTGACGGGGTATGCTCATGAACCCATTCTTTTAGAAAAGAGCGGAAGTGATCGAGCTGAAAGAAAACATGTTCACTTTCTTTTAAAACCGGTGGGGCGTTGCAAATCGTACAGCTGGCATTTTTCATGTCAGTAGGGGAATAGGTTGCGCCACAAGAATCACAGGAATCTCCGTACTGATCTTCCGCCTTGCATTTAGGGCACTGACCTTTTACAAAGCGGTCAGGTAGAAACATTTTGCAGTCTGCGCAATATGATTGAGAAATCTTCTTACTGGAAATATGATTGTTTTCTTCCATTTTAAGAAATATTTCTTCACATAATTCACGATTTTCCTCACTATTAGTCGAGGAGAAATGGTCAAACTTTATTTGAAATTCGTTAAAGTCGTCTAGGTGTCTTTTATGACTGGCAGCAATGAGTTCTTCGGGCTGAATTCCTTCTTTCTGCGCACGAATCATAATGGGCGTGCCATGGGTATCATCTGCACAGATATAGATGCAATCTCTGCCGATCATTTTTTGAAAACGAACCCAGAAATCAGTTTGTAGGTATTCTACTAAATGACCGATATGAATATCACCGTTCGCGTAAGGGAGAGCGGAGGTTACAAGGATATTGCCTGGTTGACTCATTTAAAAACGAAAAAGGAAAGGCTAAGATTTAGGGTAGGGTATTCGTATAATGAAGTTGCAAGGGCTAGGGTAGAGTCTTACTTAGCCTTTTGAGCGATTTTTGCTTGTGCTCTATTAATCACATCTGTATAGTATGTGTTGAGGAGTTTTTTGGGCCATTTTTGTATAAGCTTCTCAAGATTCTCCTTTTCATCCATTTCAGTATAAAATCGACATAAGAGTTCGAAAAAGACTGGACTTTTTCTTTTGCTGATGGCAACTTTCAAGGTGGTAATGGCGATATTGAATTTGAGCTCCTCCCAGAGCCTAATATAGGAGTTAAGAAGCCACCAGTCTTTCGAATAGGTAAAGAACCTTATATACTCTTCATCTTTCTTGGGTAATGAGTTAGACATATAAAACTCTTCTTGCTGGGCTATGGCTTTTTTGTGGAAAGGTATAGATAGAGGGTCGCCTAAAATAATAAGAGAACCGCCAAGAAGTAAGGTTGCTTTTTGAATGCTACTAGAGAAGTTCTCGCCTTTGAGATAATTTTCCATAAAAATGTGCAAGTCAAATAACTCTTTATCTTCAAGTAATGCATTATGTGTGCCAATAAAAAAGCCCGCTCCTAAGCTACAAGCTGTGGACGCTGGAGACTGATCAAGAGAACGGAAGGGGCCAAACTGTGTGTTTTCAGTCATTTCATGAACGACCAACGAACCTAATGGCAATGAGCGTTTATGTTGCCGGTTCATAAGTTGATCTAGGTCTTTTTGCTGAGCTTGAATGAATTGAATTTCATCAATGGGGACATTGCTTAGGCATGACTTATCTTGAGCTGGACGGTGATATGTATGTTGAAGAAGACTAAATAAAGAGCTGTGTGAAGAATTAAATAAAAAGCGCCTCCAAGCTCCAAAGCGAGGGAACTCTAGCCAATTCGCTAGCATATTCTCTGCATGGCGAAGAGCAGGCCCATCCAGACGGGAAATGGTTAATGGAGGAGGAATATCTCCTAAATCTACTTTAAAATAGATGGGGTTGAGGGCAAGTTTATCCCCTAATTGTTGTGGCATACGGATGATGCTGAGGAGTTGATCCAGTGAGCGTATTCTCTGATTGTCTTTTACGAAAAGAGGAACTCCATAAACCGTCAGAAGGGTTTTGACTTGGCTGTTGGCTGAAAGGTGTTTAAGGACCTGAGGTTTGATCTTCTGATCATACTCGCTAATGCTGATAGACTCTCCAGTTGGCATGGGGATTGAAAGAATGGCGTTCTCTTGAAACCCATAAGCTTCAGCATAGCGTAGTGCTAGACCTTTACCTGCCTTGACATTCTGATTGCATATGATGAGTAATTCGGATTGATTGCTTGCCCAAGCCACTTGACTGAAAATAAAGAGCACAAAGGCATGAAGTGTTAAGAGTCGATTCAATTCAATGAGAACTATTTTAAAAAATCAAAAATGATATTGGCTGCTCTGGAACTAGCTCCAGGGCCACCTAGTTTTTCGTGTATCTCAGAGTAATCTGAAAAAACTTTCGCTCTGGCTTTTTGGTCCCAAAGTAGCTTTTCGCTTTCAAGAGTGAGATTTTCGACACTCATATCATCTTGTAAGTATTCAGAACAAACTTCTCGATCTGCAACAAGGTTGGCAAGGCCTACATATTTCAATTTGATGAGTTTTTTGCCTAACCAAAAGGTGAAGGGATGCAGGCGGTAAAAAAGAGCTAGGGGAATATTGCATAGAGCCCCCTGTAAAGTCGATGTGCCTGATGCTATGAGAGCTGCATGGCTTTGGTTGAGGACCTCTGTACTTTGACCAGGATCTGCTATGGAGAACTGTTCTGCAAAAGTACCTGTCATTTGACCTTCGAAATAAGTCAGCAAATCTTCTTTTTTGAGAGTTTGGGCGCAAGGTATGGTGATTTTTACTTTAGGGTATTTCTGATGAAAGGCTTTACAGAAAGACGATATTGTGGGCATGTGGTGAGATATTTCAGAGTGCCTAGAGCCTGGCATAATAACGAGGTGTCCTTCTCCTTCTGGAGGTGTTTCAGGGCTTGTTCCTGTGGGCACTTCATCACATAAGGGGTGACCGATAAACTCAACTTTCATTTTCTGAGAATTGAAATACTGAGCTTCAAAAGGGAATATGGTCAGAAGGACATCCATGGTGTTCTCAATGAGAGGGATACGCCCACGGCGCCAAGCCCAAACTTGAGGGCAGATATAATAAATAATGGGAATGGACTGTTTTTTGACTTTTTTTGCCAATCTGATGTTGAAATCCGGAAAATCGATGGGGATAAAAGCATCGACTTTTCTTTCTATCATGGCTTGTTCTAAATCACCCAAGACTTTCTTGAAAAAAGAAATATTTTTGAGCACTTCAACCAAGCCTATGACGCTGAGTTTTTCAGCTTCGATGAAGCATTCCATGCCTAGGGCTCTCATATGAGGCCCACCAACACCAACAAACTTGGTCTCGGGGTGAAGCGCAAGAATGGATTTCATTAAATTGGCGCCGTGCACATCGCCTGAAGCTTCACCTGCGAGTAGAAAAAATGTTTTAGGATTCATATAAAAGAGCTGTTAAGGTCGTTCTGAATATTGCCTGAGGCTTAATCAGAGACTAAAAGTAATACTTTGGGATTCATAAAAAGGAGGTGCTAGAAAACAAACCTCATGCACTCGTAGGATTCAGCAGCCTGCACGGAAATTTCTCTACCCCTAGAAAGAGCTAGGAGTCTTAAAGCTTCACTACCACCTTGATGAGGATCTGGCCTAAGTTGTGATTTATGGCAATTGAAAGCTTCAATTTTTTTATCCAGACAGTGAGAAATATCGACATAAAAATTCGGCTTAAAGTTCACTTCTCCCCAAGCTAACTGAGGAGCATCCATTGTAAGAACGCAGCGTTGAAAGGGCTTTAATGTGTAAAGATGTGGCCTCGCTGCGGTAATACCCGCCTTGTAAAGAATTTCATGATCTTGATTAAAAGAAGGAGCTGGTAGAGCAAGCATGGTTGGTTTGATGCGGTCAATGGCTAATTTACTATCTCTTTCAATGCGAGAGACGATATCTCTTCTTGGAATATTATCTAATCGTAGGTGGATATCACTATCGTTAAAGCAAATTTCCCAATCATCGACACCGAGGGTGTTCATGGCATTGCCAAGTTCTACAGAGCGCTCTGAAGCGAATGTTTTCTCGTCTTTGCTGTCGTAATGCTGTAAGTCTCCGACTGTCAGCACCATAACGTAGACTTCACCGCCGGCTTCTTTGATTCGTAACATGAGCCCTCCAGCACCTGCTGTTTCATCATCAGCATGGGGTGAGATGACTAGGAGTCGTTGTCGTGAAAGAAAATCTTCGAGTGCGGGGCTTTTATCCATGGGGAGTGAAAATAGCAATTAACTATTACATTATGAGAGGACCCTTCTGATTACAAAGCAGATTATGGAATTTTTAAGTGATCTATTTAGAGAACAAAACTGACTTGAAAAGTAGCCCCTTTGCCAATACCATCACTAAAAGCTTGTATGGAGGCTCCCATTTCAGTTAGAGCATTGGCACAGCTGTGGAGGCCAAAACCATGGCCTTGGTCTTTCGTTGTGTAGCCATGACTGAAAATTCTATCTAATAAGTCTGGCCCCATGCCAATTCCATTATCAGTAATTTCAAGAAAAATGATATTATTCTCTTTAAAAGTCGCGAAACGAATTGTTTTTGTTTTTGGATTCGCTTCTTCGAGAGCTTCCATGGAATTTTTGACAAGATTCATGATAACATGCATGAGTTTGACTTTTTCGCTTTTTATATAGGGCGTTTCTTTTAAATCTTGTTTTATGCAAATTTCTCTTTGGTTAAAAGAAGATGAGTTGAGCTTGATGATATCTTGAATAATATCAGTTAAGTTAACATCCTCTAAATAGCCTTCTTGCTTAGCATAATCTTGTTGAGTTGCCACAACATGTTTAATCATGCTCAAGCCTTTATCTAAATTATCAAGCTCAACAATATTATTCTTTTTCTCTTCATCAAAGGCTTTTCCTAATTCAATATAATACTGAGAGAGCTTCTTGCCTTTAGGGTCGTGATCAAAAAACTCCCCTAATCGACTGGAGTTCGCTTCTAAAAGCTCATTAGCTTTCATTAGTGAGTCGACTCTGGATTTTTTCACGTTATTGCGAAGAAATTCATTTGAAATGCATACGCTATTGAGAATGTTGCCTATATTATGAAGAACTCCTGTTGCAATATCAGCCATGCCTGCTCGGTGAGCTGTTTCGATAAGTTCCTTTTGCATCTCTTCTAATTCAATTGTTCTCTCCATCACTTTGCTGTCAAGATTTCTAATCATATCATTTAAATTCGTCCTCATTTTTTCGAAAGAAGTCTTTAAAATTCCAAGTTCATCTCTGCTGCCATCTGTTTCTAATTCATGGTCTAGGTCGCCACTGGCTAGTTTCTCAGCATGCTTTGCTAAGTTTTTCAATTCTTGAGTCATTGCCAAACTTAAATATGCGATGACTAAAACAACGAGTAGTAAGAAAATACTGAGTAGAGTAAAAAGCTGTTTGAAATTAATGGAGTACTTCCTGATTTCGGATAATTCATGAGCCAACTGAGCCCTCTTGAGGAATTTATATTGGTTAATAGCTTCGATGAGATTGGTCGCCATGTTAATAAGATCAATTTCTTCTAAACCAAAATTATCGAGTTGATCCATTGCAATCTGTTTTTTGAGAATAATCGAACTTTTGTTAT
>JADGBV010000092.1 GCA_015231345.1 Planctomycetota bacterium | reverse complement strand
AAAAAGGAGATGATTATTTTATCGATTTCGCAAAAGTCTTCAGTATTGATGGAAAAGACTACCCCATTAGAGAAGGAACAAAGGCACTTATTTGTGCTCCAATCAATAGTCCTCAATCGGGAATCCTGCATGCAGGAGCAGGAGCAGACTGGTGGATGCAGTGGGCCTTAGATGGAGAGGTTGTTCTTTCCACCTCCAAAAAAGGCAATCAAACTGGCCGTTTTCACTTTAGCAATCATGAGTTTAAGGCGAATGTCACTGCAGGTGATCACATTCTTTCAGCTCAGGTAAAAAGCGGTAGTGGAGGATGGCGAGTGCATACCAATGGTGGTAGCGAAGAAGCCTATCGGGCGCTCCATATAGCAGCAGAGAAGAGAATTAAAAAATTAAAAGATGAACGTGAATTTAAAGCACGCGTTCAAAAAAATAGCCGCATGAAAATTGTCGTATTCGGCTCCTCAGTTGCACATGGCTATGGTGCTGCCAATATGTTTGGCTGGGCCAATCAAATGGGTGAGCGTTTAGCTAAGCGCAATTGGGAATATGTAAATAAGTCCATTGGCGGGGATAATACTTCTAAATTACTTGCCCGCATAGACCGTGATGTGTTTTCAGAGAAACCTGATGTTGTGCTTATCGGATTATCCCTAGCTAATGAGGGGATTCGAGGTCTCAATCCAGAAGGAGTTTATAAGCAATATATTAGAAATATGAAAAAGCTCATTCAGGTGATAAGAAAGCACGGTTGTATTCCTGTTGTCTCTAATTGCTACCCTCATGCCCTCTATAATGAAAAATCATACGGGTATGTGCGTTCATTTAACGCTGAGCTCGCAACTTGGCCAGTCGCCTCTATCGATCTTATGGGGGCTGTGGATAATGGGCAAGGACGCTGGCAAAAAGGTCAGGCTAGAGACGCGGGACATCCTAATGATATAGGCCATACTGAGATGAGTTCTGCTGTGGTTGATAGCCTGTTTGACGGCTTAATAGGTGAAGAGCAAGGAACTATAACCCCAACCCTTTTATGGTATGAGGTGCCATTGGATGAGAAAGATATTATGCTTAGGTATTCTGCTGATAGTCACCTTAAATCCTATACCTTTGGCTGGGGTATGCGTTGTGACGAGCTGCCAAGTTCTGAATTAGTTCTATATTCCAGCGAAAATGTTAAGCTTTTTTTGCTACCCACTGGGCAGCTCAAAGTTCATATCAAGAATCAGGTCCAGACTAATGATATGCTTGTGGATATGGGGCAAGATAAGGTTCACCATATTGCTATAGCTTATCGTCACGCGACGGGTAAGTTATGTTTGTATGTGGATGGAATGACTAAAGAGTATTTTGCTGGGAAATTATCCGATTCGACTTTTGAATTGCGAGCAGAGGGAGTTCGTGTCCGAAATGCCTTTGTCTACTACTCAGCTATTGCCACAGAATGGTTTGATACGCTTTTCTACTCAAAGCGTATCCCCAAGTCCAGCCTTGCTGTCTTCTCGCCTTTGGATGATGGTTTGGTTATTCCTGGAGTACCACTTCTGAATCTGACTCTTGGAGATAAAGGCTTTGAGGCTGTGCGGATTCCATGAAATCGCCCGGATGTAATGGCTGGCTTACTTTTGCAGCTCAAAGTTTGCAGCAACTCCTTTTTCGCTTAATACCTGCACATTGGTGACACCATCGGCAAAGCCTTTGCCTGCAGGTGGAGCCCATTTCCATAGAATCTTTTTGTTTTTATCGACGGCAAAAACTTTAAATGTGCTATTGTAGGTAGTGAATACGGATGTTCCGTCATCAAGTCGCTGGCAACCCGCTGCATACTTCAGGCCGATTTCGGGAACATCTTCGGGTTTTATGCTCCATATAACGCGGTCGTTTTTATCGATTTCGAAAAAGGTGGCAGAATAACCTGTACCAATCAGCCAGTTGCCGTTCTGGAGAACTGCTAGGCCATGGACATGGCCCCATTCAATGCCTTGATCTTTTGTGGTTTTTTTGCCAATCATGCGTAAAACCCGTCCTTCGGAATCAAACTCCCCCACACGGTCATGGTTGAGAGCAGCAATATATGTGCCTTGTGTGGTTTTGCGGACGACTCTATTGTAATTATGGTTATTAGACTTTTCTCCTTCGAGAATGATTGTTTTGACAATTGTCCCGCTCTTATCTACTTCAACTAAGCGGCCGTTGGCTCCCTCTGAGATCAGTACGTGTCCCCCGGGCAAAGGTTGACAGCTATGTATTTCAAGTTTGCGCGCTTTCCATTTGCTCCGTTTTTCGGGATCAGTTGGAGGTGTGGTCATATGAGCAGGTGTTTTTCCTTGGTAAGACCATAGAACTTCCTGTTCGGAATTGATTATTCTTACAGTGTCGGAAGAGGGTATGAGAAAAGTCCCATTGCCAAGGGACCACGAATCTTGGCATGGAGCTTGGTATTTGGCATAATTCCAGATGATTTCACCTTGTTTAATCAGTGTTGCACCACCGCCATAACTAGAAATGAGCATATCGGGAGACCAATAGCGTTTAACGGGGATGGAAGAGAATGAAAAGCCATTAACGCTGAGATCGTGAACTGACCAGTATTTATTGTCGGAGCCGGTTTGCATAATACGAACAAATTTTGTTGTGGCTTCAATTCCTTCGATTGAGGTGACTGTGGAGCCATTTCCGGAAAGGATGGCATCACCCCAAGAAGATTGATCGTCGCTGATAAAAACTTCATAGCTACGTGGGTAATCGTCCTGTGAAGATCCCGCATCTAAAACAATGTTTGCCAGTGGGGTGGGCTTGGCAAATTCAATTTGCAGCCACATGCCTGCTTTCATAAATTCGTTGCTGCTCCAGCGATTCGTTTTATCTTTGTCGAAGAGATTCTCGCTGCCACTAGCATGGCCTGATCCTGTTACTTTGGGCTTGGACTTGAGCATCTCTGCATGAGTCGCTTCTATTGTGGATTTAGGGAAGGCATAGCCGCATAAAGCGCTAAGGGCGATTAGGTATATGGTCAATAAAAATGAGCGAGAGCTAGTCATAAATGGTTATTTAATAATGGGTTGGAGATTATTATGAAAAAAACATGAGGGCTTGTGAAGTACTCCGCTTAATTCATCTACTTGCAGATACGAGTGCCAAAGCTCTTAGTGGATATGCAATATGAAAATTTTTTGCATAAGCCTATTGTAAAATAAAAATCTAGTGTATTATTTAACTAATACACTAGAATTTAATTATGCTCATCGAAATAGATAATCACAGCGGAGTTCCTGTTTATAAGCAGATTATGGAACAGATTCGCTTAGCGATTCTGTATGGTCATCTGGAAGAAGAGGAGCAATTACCTTCGGTCCGCGATCTAGCCTCAGAACTTCAGGTGAACCCTATGACAATTAGTAAAAGCTATGCCTACCTTGAAAATGAGGGCTTGCTGATGCGAAAAAGGGGCAAGGGCATATATGTGTCCTCTTCTTCGCAACAAATAAAAGAAGAAGAAAAAATAAAAATACTAGAAGAATCCATGAGTGTAATGATGGCGCAGGCCAGTCAGTTAGGTGTGCCTAAAGCTGAATTGAAACTGCTATTTGAAAAATTTTGTAAAAGCTATAAAGCGGAGTAATTGATCATGAACAACGAATATATTGTTGAAACAAAAGGTCTAAATAAGAGCTTTGGCACAACTAAAGCCCTGAATGATGTGAATATTCAGCTGGGTCGAGGGAATATTATCGGTTTACTTGGCTCAAATGGCTCTGGAAAAAGCACGCTTCTTCGCCACATGATAGGTTTATATATCCAGGACTCTGGGGATTGTCATACCTTAGGAGTCCCTGCGAACGCTCTTGAACCTCAAGATTTAGCTCGAATTGGTTATGTTCATCAGGAAGGGGAACTCCAGGATTGGATGAAAGTATCGCAGATGATCAATTATGTTAGCTGTTATTACCCAACATGGAATCAAGAATTATGTGATAACCTTGTGCAAAAATTATCTTTGTCTCTCGATGCGAGAATTGCTAAATTATCTCCAGGGCAGCGTCAGAAGTTGTCCATATTACTTGCCATATGTCATGAGCCCGAATTACTTATACTCGATGAGCCTGCAGCAGGGATGGACCCCATAGCACGCATGGATTTTTTGGCCTTGCTTATGGATATAATTCAAGATTCAAACCGGACCATTATCATCTCTTCGCATATTCTAAGTGATATTGAGAAAGTGATTGACCATGTTCTGATGATGCACGAGGGCAAAATGATTCATGACTGTAGTTTCGATGACCTACGTGAATACTACTATAAAGTTAAGGTGTCACTTCTTAACGGTGAATTCCCTGATGAGTTTCAAGGTGATTCGCTGGAGATGCTAGAGGTGCAGAAAAGTAGTCAGGAAGCGTGGCTGACGGTAAAGGATATGAATCAAGCCGGCATCAGTGAGCTTGAAAATAGTTATACTCATTGTCAGTTTTCTGTCTCTTCTTTGCCTTTAGAGGAAATCTATAAACTCGTTATGGTAAAGGTGAAGTAGTTATGGGTATCCTAAATGCGAATCTAAAGCATTATTATCAAAGGCGGGGCTCATGGCTCTTTATGATTCTAATGATTCCCATGTCCGGTTTTATGTATGCGGTGTCTCGTGATATTTCACGCTTTTTCTCAGTTTACTGTGTTATGTTATTTATGATGGGTATTTGGGCATCGTCCTTGCAGAAAGATATCATGGTCAAGCCTTATAGTTTTTGTTTGCCAAACCATAGACCTGTATTAGGTAAATTTACTTTTCTTTCTAGCTTTATTTTTGCGTTCTTGCTGTCATTATTTGCATTTACCTACGATGGCTTTACTTTAAGCAGCCACTATATGTCTTACATTGGCCTTTTGTTCTTAGGGATGGCTTGCTTTTTATTGGCTACTAATTTAGTGATGGCATTGCGGCAAAGTGGAGCCTTGTTTGGTTTTTTTGGCCTTTTTACATTGTTCCCTCAAAGAGGGCACGAAGTAATGAATACAGTGCTATACGATTATCCCTTGTTGCCTATTGCATTAGGAATGACGAGTATGATCTATAGTTGGTTTCGTTTTGGTCAGCCTGCTTTATTTAGGAAATGGTGTGGGCAAATGCATTTGGGGGTTTTTGATTCTTATAATAAAAAGAAAGCTTTGGAATTAAGAAAAGACCTACTGCTTAAGAATGCTTCTGATAAGAGAGTCAAAGGCGGTGGCTTATCAAAGATCTTCTGGGATACCTTTCGCCGTAAAGTGCCATTGACCCTTATTCAGCAAATATGGGGGTATTTGTATTTGAATGCCTTAAGGTTTGAGATTGGCTTAACTAAGAAAGTTGTGATTATTCAATTGGTCGCTGTATTGTTTCTAGGGTACGTGGCAAATTTGTTTGTTTTTCTGATCATCCCCATGATCTTTCTTGCCGTATTGCTGATGAATATGGAAATGCCTTTGTATTCAGATCAAGTTTTGACCTTAAGCAGAAAAAATAAGTTTTTATCGACATTAACTGTAACTATACTCGTGACATTATTGAGTGTAGTGTTTCTTTTGAGTTGTGTGCTTATCACTCATATCGTGGAGCCTATTATGCCAGATATCACACTGAGTTCAAGCGCCTTTACATACAAGGCCCTAGATGCTTCGCTAGTCCTGGTGGTTTTATTTGGCGTGCCTGTTGTTAGTGTATTGAAAATGTTTTTCAAGCAAAGCGTCGCTTTGGTACTTGTTATTTTTCTCTTTCAAATGATTGCTCTTCCCTATTTTATCATGCGTAAACCGCAAATCGATGAATCAGGTTTGCTTCAATCAATTCCAGAGACTGATCAGGGCGTCATACTGCTATTAAGCCTAATGGCCTGGGCATTGTATATTTGGCTGCTGAAGTTCTGTAGTCTTAAGAGATGCTTAATGAAGCCTGCGTAATGTTATGTGTGAATAAAGGAATAATGGGAATTAAAAAGAAAAGGGAAAGCTGGCCGGCTCCCTAACCTTTCCCTTTTTTCCCCTTTTCCATTTTCCCATCACACATTGAAGGCAGATCTTTTATTTCGAAAATATTAGCCACAAAAGAACGCAAAGAACACAGAGAACTGACTAATTTTTTGTGCTCTTTACGTTCTTTTGTGGCTATTCTTAGGGATATAACTGGATAAGGAGTTTTGAGAAAATGGCGAAACTCTAGCTTAGTACCCTTAGGCTATTTTACACTCATGAGTCTAACTCGCTAGACTTCTTATGATTCCGCCGAAGCTTTTTTTGCCGGATTCCGAGTTCTGTTGTGCTTTCGTGGTCTTTTAGGCTGCTTGGGGTGTTGCGAAGGCGTGGATCCCTGAGCATTCTGCTTTTTATCTTGATTCTGATTTCTATTCCCTGGGCCTTTTGCGTATGAATTATTAGGACGAGGACGTCTTCTATTTTGCGGTTTTGCTTTTGGGCTCTCCTTAGAGAAACCATCTGTCTTAACAATGCTAAAAGACTTCTTAATCAGCTTTTCAATATTATTCATATACTCTATTTCATCAGAGCAAACAAGTGAAATGGCATGGCCACTTGCTCCGGCTCTTCCTGTTCGGCCTATGCGGTGCACATAGTCTTCGGGAACATTGGGAAGCTCAAAGTTAATCACCCGTGGGAGTTGTTTGATATCCAGGCCCCTGGCTGCAATATCTGTGGCGACCAATATTTTAACTTTCCCTTCTTTAAAGTCACTCAATGCTTTTGTGCGCGCATTCTGACTTTTATTGCCATGTATGGCAGCTGAGCTAATATTAAAATTATTGAGTTTATCGCTTAGGCGATTTGCACGGTGTTTTGTGCGCGTAAAAACAAGCACTTGAGACCATTTACCTTCGTTGATAAGATCTTTAAGTAAATTCGTTTTCTTGTTTTGTTTGACTAAGTAGACATCCTGCTCAAGGTTATTTGCCGTTGAGTTTGCCGGAGCCACTGAAATTGATAAAGGTTCATCAAGTAGAAATTTAGTCAGCTCACGGATTTCTTTGGAAAAAGTAGCAGAAAAAAGTAAGTTCTGCCTTTTCTTGGGAACAAGCTTAATGATTCGTTTGATATCAGGGATAAAACCCATATCCAACATACGATCAGCTTCATCAAGAACTAAATGTTCAATTTGGGATAAATCAACAGCGCCTTGGCCCTGTAGATCAAGCAATCTGCCTGGGGTGGCAACTAAGATATCCACTCCACCTCTAAGCTGGGCAATTTGTGGATTGATTTTGACACCGCCAAAAACAACGGTGGAACGCATATCGAGGTGAGCGCTATATTCTTTAACACTCTCGTTGATTTGTGAGGCAAGTTCTCGTGTTGGAGCCATAATAAGAACTCGAACGGGCCTTTTACCATTCACTTTTTCTCTTTGATTATCAGAGAGCATTTGCAGTAAAGGAAGGGTGAAACCGGCTGTTTTGCCTGTGCCTGTTTGGGCCGCAGCCAAAACATCTTTGCCGCTAAGAACGGCTGGTATAGCTTTCGCTTGTATAGGAGAAGGGCTTTCGTAGCCTTTGTCTTCTACAGCTCTAAGGAGGGCTTTTGATAAGCCAAGGTGGTCAAATGACATATAAATACTGGGTTTTTTATAGATAAGATTTATGGCAAATAGCTTTAATTGTAAAACTATGAGCCATTTTTATCCACAGAGCATAGGCCTATATGGGAATTCACAACTGGAACTGTGAAATATTGTCTTTATAGGTACAGTGGCTTTCTTATTTGGGAATATGAGATTCTGCGGTTTGCGGGTATATAAGGGGAGGGTGGGTGTATTGCTTGAAGAGGGATTTGGGAGCTTGGAGATAATGATTGTCTTTTGCTGGTGAGTTCTCTGTGGATTTTAGGTGGGGGCTGCAATGACTGATTTTGCGCATTTGGGGGAGATTGCTATGTGTGATTTTTATTGATTTGGCGGGGGTTTTTGGGTGTTGTGAGTTTTTGAAATGCGTAATAGTCGTCTTTGTGGGGGGGATTTTGGGAAATGGAGTTGAGAGGGGGGCTGCAATGACTGATTTTGCGCATTTGGGGGAGATTACGATCATTGATATTTGTTGATTTGGCGGGGGTTTTGGAGGATTGAGTGATTTTTGAAATGCGTAATAGTTGTCTTTGTGGGTGATGTTTTGTGAGGTGGTGTTGGGAGGTGATTGCAATGACTGATTTTGCTCATGAGGGAAAAGTGTGAGGTGGAGTATTTGTTGAGTTTTAGGGGTTTATTGATTGACAAGATTTTATGGATTGAACAATAGTTGTCTTTGATAATTGATAATAAACTGTTCTGCTCACTAAATGCGTCATCCAACAAGACAATCAATAGACAAGTTCAATTCTTTACTTGGGTTGAATGAAGAACCAGGCATGCAAGACTGGGAAATCGAGTGTTCTGACCCAAAACGAATAGATGAATTCATAGATGCATATATCCACAATACCACTTCAGATGATGAGCGCTATACATTAATGGCGCTAATCCTAGGGTCATTTGAAGAGTATCATGGCACTAATCCCCCAGATCAATCAATTTGGCCTAAGGTCAGAAAACTACTGCTCAAACATCAAAGCATACATCAGGACTTAATCAATTACTATGCTTGCCCTGAAAGCAAGAATGAGGAAGAAATATTTCCAATCACAAATCAAATTCGAGAACTGATCCAATGAATCAACCACTTCGCAAGCAGAACAAGGCGTGAAACCAGATGTTTAATACGCTGCGCTCCTTAAACACAGGTTCACTTTTTCGATATGCCTTCTGAAACTTCAATGCTTTATACTGAAGCGCAGGCAATGGAAGAGTATCTGAGTGGAGCCAATGAGGTTGTCTCGCAAATAACATGGGAAGATCATCATCCATATTATCCTAAGCAAATAGAAGACTTAATGCTATTCATAGCAAAGTCAAGCTGGGTGTTTGGTGATTACCGCAAGCATAAGCTACCAGAAGTCATGGGAAAAGTAGAATCAGCAAATATCGAACAGGTAAAATGTGCTTTGACTACAATTAACCGCAGTGAAAAATGGGTGACTGGTTCGTGGAAAACTCACCTGGAGCAGAACTCATTAGAACCACTTATCAAAAGGGCTATAATGCTCACCGAACCTAAAAGCTTTCTTCAGAAACTTAATCCATTCTCAAAATGAACAGGCATATCAAGGCGCTGGAGCAGATTTTAAAATGCTCGCGCATTTTAAAATATGCTCAGCTTTCACGTTATTTCTCTTGAGTCATCGTAAACATATTCTCCCATCATGGATTAGATTCTTCAGTTGGATTTTCTTGGCTCTATTCTTATCTCCGTTCTTATATACTGTCGGCTTTTTTATTCCTATGTCATTCAGTTTGTTTGGCTGGGATTATTACGGGTATTCAAATCATTATTTTCCGCTCATATGCACTTGTATCATGCTGTTGCTTGCCTATACAGCTTATCAAATTCTTTGGGGCAAAGACAAGGCTATTATATTATGTATCGCTTCAGCAGTTATAGGGGCTACACTCTCCTTCTCAGCTACTCTTTATAGCTTAATTCAAGGGTCATTCTTCTTTGAGTTTTCATTTCTTCTTCAAATCCCCTTTCTTTTTACCGCCCTTAGAAAACGCTCTGAATGGGAATCATATCAACCTACGAAATAACAAAGCGCTTTACACTGACGCGAGTAGGTGGCTTAGTTGCTTTTTCCTCATCCACTTTTCTTCCTCAGCAGCGCGCAGGTAAGCGCAAGCGTTAAGTGCAGCTATGAGTGAGGTTATTTACGGAAATCTAGAGCGAGAGGGGCTGGAGTTAGTTGAGCGAGGAACGAAGTATTTTGTTCGTTACGATGCTGGTGCTCATCAAGTTGCTTGGCGTGAAGATGAATTATCCTCAGAAGAAGCCAAGAAATTACAACTGGGAAAGCCCGAAGAGTACGAAGTGATTATCGCTCTACAAGCACGCATAGAAGCTACTGGCCTTAACCCCAACATTCAAAACTGGAGCCCCACCCGTGAAAGCACTTAACAAACGCTTGCTAGGGACCGGGGAATCGCGCGCGAATTTACTCCGCACATCCAAGGGAGTCAGTCTATTGGCCCCGGCCCCAGAAGCGAAGCGTTAGCACCTTTAGCCATGCTCCATATTTTTAAAAATTCAATTCAGCTAATCCTATTGGTAGCATTAATAGGATGCGGAAGCAAATCAACAAAAAAGGAAAATACTCAATACCCCCAGTTTGAATGCAAAGTTGGTTTCAGTCATGATAACCCAATTGATTGGAGCGGAAACTTCATGCTATCTGACAAACCTCATGAAGAAAAATTTACCAATGGCCACAAGTTTAAGGCATGGCTTTCAGGCAACATCTTCTTCCATATTTGGGAAACGACAAGTGGAAATATATCAGGGGAAATGTCTCCATTTCCTAAAGTCGGGCACAAAACACCGGTTGCAATTATTCAGAATCTCTCTGAGTTAGCCCCTTCTTCATCTGGGACTATTTGGATTCAAGCTGTTCCACAAAGCAGCAAACTACCATAACCCCAAGGACAAGGTGCTAACAAAGGGATGAATAGGATCAAATTACAGGCGTTTATTGGAACGGAGCGCTCACCTCTACTATCTGGGTTCGTTTATCGGGCCTGTAATTCGACCTATTATCCCAAACGTTAAGTGCAAGTCAAAATGCGTACTCTATTTATAGCATTGCTAATGCTATCCTTACCTTCGTATGCTTGGGCGAATAATCCAGGCATGATGTTTTTACCCACACCTATATTAATACTAGGGTTAATAGGTGTATTTGTTGTTATCAATATCATATTTTTCTATGCCGCTAAACTATTTTCAAAAATATTTCTCTTCAAAAACCCTATGTTAATATTTAGCATTCTTTGGGCTGTCATCATAGCTTTCAGTATATTTTGTTACTTATACTCAAACGGAACTATCTCCCATATACTGTATGGAGCGACTGATGCAATCCATAATATTTTCTAGCTCAACACTTAACAAAGCGCTGGTTACGCCAAGTTAAATCAGAATCTTTGGAATTGATATCAGAATCATGAAATTAGATCATGTTACCCAGTGGGTGAGCAGGGCTGGCGTCCTGCAATTCCCACCTGTCCAAAGTCTAGCCAACAGGGCAGTAGTGCACCTCACATGCATCGTCGGTGACGGCGGGTTTGGAGTTGAGGGAATCGAGAATATAGGCCGCGTTAACGAGCTCCGAAATTTGTATAGTTGCGGAAACAGTACAGCT
>JADGBV010000091.1 GCA_015231345.1 Planctomycetota bacterium | reverse complement strand
GTGCTTTGTTTTTTTAACTCTTCGCTTTTATCTTGAGTTTGCATGGACGAGAGACGGTCAATGATAGAAGGGATATCATTTTTGAGTTTATTCAGTTGCTCTTCATCATTGTTTTTGACATGAATCAGCTTAAGTTCTTGCTCAACAGTGTTGAGGTTGTGCTGAGTAATATTTTCAGGTTCAGTGAGAGCCTTCATGTCAGTTTTGATCTTTTCTTTTTGTTCCTCTAGCTCTTTCAAGCGCTGATTAACTCCATTTTCTTTTTCTTCTGAGTAGCCTACGTTATCCACATCCCCTTGTAGTTTTTGAGCTTGTTCGCCATTGACGCTAAGCTTCTCTTGGAGTTGGCTGATGTTTTCTTGGCTATGGTGAATTAAAGAACGAATATTATCTAGCCCCAAAGTCTTCTCGACTTGAGTACTCGAGTTGGCGAGGATTAATTTTTGTACCACGCCATGAGTGATCATATAAGCAGGTGTATCACCTGTTTCTTGGCTATAGCCTAGTAGTCCCTCTAAGTGTGCGTGCACCTGCTTACGACCTTGAGCAAGAATATCATCCCCTTTCATGAGTTTGGCAAAATGCTCGCCGTCTCTATCGACTTGCCTTAAAATCTGATACTGCACACCATTATGAGTGAAAAGCATTTGTGCTTTGAGTTGATCTTTTTCCCAGTTAATCAAATCAGTTGCTTGCCCTCCCTTATAGCATTCACCTGATAGGATAAAATGAATGAGTATGCCAATGGTTGATTTGCCCGATTCATTATCCCCTTGGATGCAAAATGTGCCTTTTTGGGGTAAGTGGCTGAGGTCAACTTTATGAAAACGCATAAAGTTGTTGGCTTGTAGGTCCTGAATAATCATGACTGAACCTCTTTTGGGCTTCTTAAGAGCTCAAGGCCTTTTTCCATGGCCTCCTTATAGAGCTGAAGATTGTCTTCTTCGACTGTAAGCGCAAGGCCTTCGAGGCGACTTTGGCAAAACTGTGAAAACTCCTCCTCTGGAGGTGAAATAAGTTTGGTGTGAAGTAGAGTCATAATAAAATACTATGGGAAAAAGTGATTAAAAGCCTCCCAGAAGTCTGCGGCATACTTGATTTCTAGTTGCCCCAATTCTTCGGGTTTGATTTCTTCGACCTCGCCCTGATTGAGCTTCGGTAAAAGCACTCCTTTAAAGCCTTCTTGTTGAGCTGCGAGAATTTTCTCTTTCACGCCGCCAATGGGTAGGACTTTGCCATGAAGGCTAATTTCTCCCGTAAGTGCCCAGAAGGCTAATGATTTTCTTTTTGTTAAGGCTGAATAAATGAGTAGCGCCAAGCCTAAGCCTGCTGAGGGGCCTTCTTTTGAAACGGCGCCAGCAGGGATGTGGATATGCATATCTTGCTTACTGAGTATATCTTCTTCGAGGCCAAGTCGTGTATGATGTTTCCTAATAAAAGAAAGCGCTGTGTGTGCGGACTCTTTCATCACTTCTCCGAGTTTTCCCGTGAGTTTTAATGCGCCTTTGCCTTGGTAAGTGCTGCATTCTAGCCTCAGAACTGTTCCTCCCGAAGCCGTCCAAGCTAAGCCAGCAATGACGCCAGCCTCCCAAGAAGACCGCTTCCAGATAGGCTTTTTAATTTCCGCTGGTCCAAAAACAGTCAGGAGGTCCTTGACTTGGATGCTCCAACTTTTGCGTCCTTTATTTCTAATATAACTAAGGGCTTTATGTTGAATCAGGTTGGATATTTTCCGGTCAAGCTCTCTTACGCCCGCTTCTCTTGTATACTGGCGAATAATACGTCGGCATACTGATTCGCTAAGTTTGAGTTTATAATCATCCAATTGATTGATTTTCATATTACGCTCCAGAAGGTATTCTTGGGCAATATGCATTTTCTCATCCTCAGTGTAGCCACTGAAGTGAATGATTTCCATGCGGTCCCTTAAGGGAGCGGGGATAGCAGCCTCTGTATTAGCTGTTAGAACCCAAAAAACACCGGAAAGGTCAAACTCCAATTCAATATAATGGTCGCTAAAGTGGGCATTATCTTCTGGGTCAAGAACCTCCAACAAGGCATCGGCTGGGTTACCTCGATGATCATGGCCTAATTTATCTATTTCATCCAATAAGAAAACCGGGTTGGCACAGCCAGCTTTACGCAAACCTTGTATAATTCTTCCAGGTAATGCTCCAATATAGGTTCGCCTATGCCCTCGGATTTCACTTTCATCGTGGACACCACCCAAAGACTTCTTAATAAAAGGCAGTTCTAAGGCTTCAGCAATGGCTTTGGCAAAGCTGGTCTTGCCTGTTCCTGGAGGGCCAACTAAACAAAGAATAGAACCCGGCCTCTTGGGCGTTAGGTGATTAATGGCAAGGTAACGAAGTATGCGCTCTTTGACTTTTTCCAGTCCAAAGTGGCTGTCGTTAAGACTTTCTTCTACACCCTGCCATGATGGATTGATGGCTTGACGCACACCCCAAGGGAGGTCGAGTAATGTTTCAAGATAGTCTTGTATGGTTGCGGTATGGGGAGAAAAAGGTCCGGCTCTTAATATTTTATTGAAATCCCTCATCATGACCTCCTTGACTCTTTCGGGGCCATTGAAGCTGTCGATCCTTTCTTTGAGGTCTTGAAATTCAGGCGGGGGCGTTTCGTGGCCACTCTTTTTGAGTTCTAACTCAATAACCTTCCTTTCCTCTTGAAGAAGGGAGTGCTTTTCAATGCGGTTCATTTTCTCTGCGGCTTTATCGCGTATTTGTTTTCGTAGGCGATGAACTTCAAGGGACTTCTCTAGTTTTTCAGAAAGAAGATGGATTTGTTTTTTGAGGCTCCAACCTTCTAAAAAGAGGATGCGGTCTTCGAAGGGGAAGTCCAGAACTCTGGCCACTTTGGCAATAAAGAGATCGAACTCATGAAAATCAATTTTTTCATCGAGTAAGTTATCGATGCCTGTGAAAGCTTGAATATCTTGAAGCAGGGCTTTGAACTCTTGCTCAATGGCGACTTTTTCTTCTTTTTTCAAGCGTGCGCTCAATTTGGGTGTGTGCGCTTTGCCTTCGAGAATATCTCCATTGCGTTTGATGTCATACATCTCACAGCGCTTTTGGAATTTTAAGCGAAAGCGCACTTTGTGATTTTCGAGGACTTTAAGGTCGCCCACAAGAGCTAAGGAGCCAAAAAGAGTCCCCGATTGATTAAGATTGATTTCCTTGCGCGGAGTTGTGAAAATGGCAAGGCCTTGTTCAAAGGCTGCTTTTACTGTCTGAACGAGGGGGGAGCTTTGCAGCGTGAAACCAATGGTATCGCCAGGGAGGCCTACGACATTATTGAGAGGTAAAATGGGGTGACACTCAGGCTCTTTTTTTTGAGTTTTGCTATTTTCGGCTGCTTTCTTTTTTGCCGCTACTCCATCCTTTCCATCCTTGGCTGCTTTCTTTTTAGCCGTTACGCCACTCTGGTTTGTTTTCTTTTTTGTCGTTTCGCCACTCAAGCTTTTCTCCCACTAAATAGTTTGAGTAGCATGGTGCTTTCCGTAACGGGGAAAGACAGTATAAATGAGGTTCCAATGCCTAATTCACTTTTTACATCTATGGTGCCTTGGTGTAGGTCCACCAGTTGTTTTACAATATTGAGGCCTAGCCCTGAACCTTTTTCCCCCTCAGTTGAGCTTGTGCTTGTTTTTTGGAAGCGTTGAAAAAGAACATGAATTTCATCTTCAGGGATGCCTTGGCCAGAATCTTTGATTTCTAAATACATTCTTTTTTCTTTGTGGGATAATACGATTTCGATATTGCCGCCCCGAGGGGTGAATTTGATGGCATTGCTCAGTAGGTTATTGATGATTTGAATCCCTTTTTGTGGGTCCATTTTGACTTTTAACTCACTACCATGTGTTGTGAATTTACAAGTGATCTCTTTATTGTTTAGGTTCCCTTGTGTGTGAGAAACAGTTTCTTTGCAGAGCTGACTCAGGAGTACAGCTTCCGGCTTAATATTAAATTTGCCAGATTCATATTGCACAGTATCCAGAAGATCGCTGATAAGGCTTAAAGAATGCCTGCCTGCTCTTTCCATACGGCTCATAATGCCTAATCTCTCTTGTGGTGGCATTTGCTGCCAGTCATCTTTGAGGATATCGAGAAAACTGAGCATGCTAGAAATGGGGCTTTTGAGGTCGTGGGCACAGATCGATAAAAAGTCATTTTTGACCCGATCGAAATCTTGAATGGCATTTTTGTTTTTGCCGGATTCTCGCTTCGCTTCGTCGAGTCGGGCATTTAGAATATCAGTTTGTTCTTGCTTCTGAAGGAAGGATGTGGCCATTTTATCCAGCATAGCCTTGATTTTTTCCTGATCCTCTCCCTGCTGCTTTTTAAGCAAAGAAATGACTTCTGAACGCATGCGCAGAAAGTCTTCAGACTCAGACATGGATGCCGATTAAAAAAAGTACGCCTACTGCAATGCAGTATAGTCCCCAAGCTTTATATGCTCCCTTTTTTACAATATTCAGTAAGATTTTTACTGAAAACCATCCTGAGACCCCCGCTACAACAGATCCTAAGATCACCATGTCAGGATTTTGAATGGAGCTGAAATCACGGCATTCTAAGAGTAAAGCCCCTAAAATGACAGGAATACTCGCAAGTAAGGAAAATTCAGCAGCAATACCAGGCGATATTCCCATAAGCCGAGCCGCTCCAATCGTTGAGCCGGAGCGTGAAATACCTGGAAAAGCAGCAAAGCCTTGGGCAAGGCCAATGATTAGGCATTGCTTGGTTGAGGGCAGTTCTGGCAGATTTTCCCCATCTGTGGCTCCATTTCTTTCTGCGACCTTATCTGCTTTTGTTACCTCATCTTTTTCTGCGACTTTATCTACTTCTGCATTTTTTTTATGCAGGAAAATCAAAAAACTGCCATTGAGGCAAAGCAAAATAGCAGGAAAAATGGGGGCATCGAAAACAACGCCACATTTCTTTTTTATGAGCAAGCCAATAATGGCTGTGGGGATGGAGGTGATAATAAGAGCCTTTATGTAGGAAAAGTCCAAAGGAAATAAAATGGCTGTGATCTTTTTGCGAAAAGCCAGTAATATTACGATGAGGGTCGCTAAATGAAGGGCTAAGTTAAGTGTTAATGTGGGCTCGTCTAACGATAGCAGGTACTGGCCAAGGGTAAGGTGGCCAGAACTACTAATAGGTAAAAACTCGCCCACACCCTGGACTAAGCCCAGGAGTATGGAATCAATTGAAGTCAAAGGAACCTGCTGAGCTTATTCGTAACCTTTAGGGTTTGCGCTTTGCCATCTCCAGGTGTCTTCGCACATTTCTTCAATGCCACGTGTCGCTTGCCAGCCCAGCTCACTTTTAGCTAAACTTGGAGCCGCAAAACATTCGGCCACATCACCTTCACGCCTTGGTTTAAAGCTATGGGGAATGGTGATATTGGCTGCCTTTTCAAAGGCGTGTATGATGTCGAGTACGGAATAGCCATTACCCGTGCCTAAATTATAAATCACTAAACCAGGATTTTTTTCAAGTTTATCTATGGCTTTGAGGTGACCTAAAGCCAGGTCAACGACATGGATATAATCTCTAACGCCTGTGCCATCTTTGGTGGGGTAGTCGTTGCCAAAAACCGATAGTTCTTTGAGCTTGCCTACAGCAACTTGGGCAATATAGGGAAGAAGATTATTGGGGATTCCTTTGGGATCTTCACCAATTTGACCACTTTTATGAGCGCCGATGGGGTTGAAGTAGCGCAAGATGGCGATATTCCAATTTGGCTCGGCTTTGGCAAAATCTTGTAAGATTTCTTCAATCATAAGTTTGGTTCGGCCATATGGGTTGGTGGCACCCGTTGGAAAAGACTCTTCAATAGGCACCTTTTCAGGAACACCGTAAACAGTTGCTGAAGAGCTGAAAACTAAATTGCATACGCCATGATCTTTCATGATTTGCAATAAATTCAGGGTTCCAGTAATGTTGTTATCGTAATAGCGCAGGGGGATGGCGTTGGATTCACCTACAGCTTTAAGACCAGCGAAATGAATAACAGCATCAATTTTATAACTGGCAAAAACTTGCGATAAGGCCTCTTTGTCTAAGAGGTCTACTTCGTGGAATGTGGGCTTTTTGCCGGTGAGTTGCTCAACACGTTTGAGAGATTCGGAGCTGCTGTTATCGAGGTTATCGACAACAACCACTTGACTTCCTTCCTCCAAAAGCTCAAGGCAGGTATGACTGCCAATGTACCCGGCGCCGCCGGTAACCAAAACTGTGCGACTCATATTTTGAACCTAAATATTAAAAGCTAAGGGCTGATTTTTTTCGGCCCCCTTGCCTGTCCAGCCATTGCTAATAATATTATTGATATTTTTTTAAAAGGTCATGGCATGGAAGATTACCAACGTGAATTCATTCGCTTTATTTTTGAGCGAGGGGCGCTTAAATTTGGCGAGTTCACCACAAAAAGTGGACGTAAGAGCCCTTATTTTTTTAATGCAGGGGGGCTGCACACAGGGGCAGATCTCATCAAGCTGGGCTCTTTTTATGGCCAAGCCTTAAACAATCACTTCAAACCCACGCCAGATATTATTTATGGCCCGGCCTATAAAGGTGTGCCTCTCTCTGTTGTGACGGCATCAGCTTTGTGTTCTCAATTTCAAGCTGAAGTGAGTTATTGTTTTAATCGTAAAGAAGCTAAGGACCATGGCGAGAAAGGAACTTTTGTCGGTAAAGTGCCGCAAAAAGGAGATAGCCTCGTTATTGTAGATGATGTGATGACCGCCGGCACTTCTGTTCGGGAAACTCTTGATCTTCTTAAGCCTATCGAGGGGCTCAATGTTCAGGGGATTTTAGTGGCATTGGACCGTCAGGAACGAGGCCTCAGCTCAACGCAAAGCGCTTTAGATGAAATCCGCGCAGAATTTGGCCTAAAAGTGCAAGCTATTGTGAGTCTTGAGCATATTTTCACCATGCTTAATGAAGGTGGTTTGGCTGAAGTTCCTGCTGAAATGACTGCCAAAATCAAAGCTTATCGCGATGAGTACGGGACTTCGCCTATATAGAGATTATTATTGCGCCGCAGCCTTGTCACAGTCTGCGACGCATTGAATGTGTGGGCTTGAGCGAGGCTTAGCTTTGGCCGAAATTAATGTCCGGCTATTGCTCTAGCCATAGCGCAAACAGCATCTGCCACTCTTTCTCTTTGCTCCTTGCTTAAGCCAGGGTAAAGAGGAAGCGACAACATGCGTCCATGGGCTTCGCTGGCAAAAGGATACAGAGCGTCATTTGACTCAAAATAGCGATGTAGCGGCTTATAGACAGGCCTTTTGACTTCGATCTTCTCTCCAGCGCAGTGCTCCATGCACTGCTCAATATTAGCAACATTCACCCAGTAGCGAAAAAGCGCTTGTCCCGGAAAAGCCTTAACTAAGCCTCCTTTAAAAGCTAAAAGATCAGGCATCTTCTTTGAAAAGAGTTCATCATAATGGCTGATGGACTCTATTCTCTGCGACTCAAATTCATCGAGTTTCTTTAACTGCACCCGCCCTATGGCTGCTGATACATCGGGCAAATCATAATTATAACGCACCCTATAATGCTCTTGATTATCATAAGCCATCATGTCACGAATGGTTTCGTATAAGTCTTGGCGATCGGTTAATATGGCCCCGCCTTGGCCAGTGGTCATGAGTTTGGTGGCGTAGAATGAAGCTATGCTCAGTTCACCTTGTTGGAGAGAATCCTTACCTAGGCTCATGGCGCAGTCTTCAATTAGGTGAGTTCCTTCGACGCTTTGAATCTTCTGCCGACAACCTAAAAGTTGGGGATATATGATGATATCTCCCTTCTTGGGGGCAATTTTTTGCAGGTTGGGCTCTAAAAGAAAACCTTTATGTGGGGTGTCATGTATGGTGGCTTGAGCTTTGCTTTGATTGACTGCATTAAGTAAGGCGGAACATACATAGCTAGGAATATGAGCTTTGGTGTCGCTATTGGGGTTTAAGCTCAATATTGCTAGATGCAAAGCTGTGGCGCCCGATGAGGTTAAGAGGGCATATTTGCGGGAGTAGCGCTCACATAATTCTTCGGCAAAGGCTTGATTCTCTGGCCCAGCTGCCAGGTAGCCTCGGTCAATAACTTTTGCGCAGGCTTCTTTTTCTTCTTTTCCTAGAAAGGGACGTGAATGGGCGATGGGCTCAGCTTTGTTCATCAGGGGCCTTTTTTCTTTCAAAAAAGACACTGTAGAAAATGAGTAAAGCTACACTGCAAGAAATAAAAGCATCGGCGATATTAAAAACGGGGTAGTCCCAGCTCCATAAACGGACATCAATAAAGTCTCTCACTTTTCCGAAAACAAGTCTATCGTAATAGTTCCCGACGGCTCCCCCCATGATTGCTCCCAAGCATAAGATGTAAATGAGCGCTTGTGAGCGGTGTAGCCAAGCGTAAATGGGTATGCCAATGAGAAGAAGCGGTGTGGCGTAAAGCAAAAGGGTGCTGAAGTGCTGCATCATACCAAAGGCGACTCCTGGATTCCAGGCTTGGGTGAAGTAAAGGAAGTTATCCCACAAAACAATTTGGCCTTCTTTTTCAAAAATCTCAAACATATAAGCCTTGGTCCAAAGATCTAAGCTTAGAGCAATGACGGCAGGTATGAGAAAAGAAAGAATAACCCTAATGCTAGAATGAAGCTTAACTGATGAAGAATTCATGCCCGAGAATAAGGGGGATATTGATTATATAACTTCTGACTCTTCTTGGCAAGAGACACAATTTGAGGCAAAAGGAATGGCGTCGAGGCGAGCTTTGCTGATTTTTTTACTGCAGGTATCACAAACTCCGAATTTCCCATCATCTATTTTTTGCAAAGCCTGGTCAATATCGTAAAGGAGATTTTCCTTGTTTTCCAGCTGCTCCATGGAAAAATCGACTTCGAAAGTATCTGAGCCAGCATCCGCTAAGTGGTTGAGGCTTAGACCGTCCGATCCATTTGATGCATGGACGTCATTTTCCAGATGCTCTGCATCTGAGGCAAGTTTACTGCGAGTAATAAGTAGCTTTTTTTTGAAGGATTCTAGATCTTTGTGTGGGAGCATACTTACCGTAGTTAAATTTAAGTCGGGGGGAATATAGGGATGATGGTTATTGTGTCAATTTTCATAAAATGGATTTTTAGTAATTGTGATTTTTAATAATTGTGATTAAAATTAAGTGATTAATCTACCATGCTCCATTTGTATATATTGAGTCAGGTCAAATTAAGTGTTTTTCTTCTCAAAGAGTAAATCAAGCAGCTTAAACCTTAAAGGGCGAGTTCACTGTAATGAGATTTGCTCTATTAATTCAGAGCATTTAGGTCAGGATTACAAAGCCAGGCTTAGAGAGTTGAATTGGCTTGGCATGGTTGTTGACCAGGTAGAAGCTGAGCATTTTGAAGCCATCCATGAACTTGGCGAAAAAGAAGAATTGGAGGTTAGTTTTAAACTTCCTAGGGAGTTTGGTCGTATTAATGTGGTTTCAAAGAATTACCTTGTGACGAAATACTTAGATGTCACTTCGGGCAAAGAGAAACTTCAATTAGATTTTAATATTGAAGATGATGACTTAATCGGAATTATCAGAGAATTTGTCGATTATCGCAATAAACGTTTTAATAGGCATCTTTCCAAAAGGAGATCGAAAAAGTTTATTACCGAAGAGAGAATTCTCCTATGGATTATTTATATTCCGGTTTTACTATTAGCTCTATTTTGCCTTTATGCTTATATAGCAAATAAGTATTTCCCTAGTGCCTTATAGGCCTTAAGACGTTCCGATCAGGAACTTACTTTTTTGAAATCAAGCTTTTGACAGCAAGGTAGTCTTCCGGATAAGGCGCAGTAAAGTTAATCTTCTCTTTTGACTCTGGGTGAGGCAGACTAAGAGTCTGGCTATGAAGCATGGTGTGGGTGATTTTTTTGCCTTGGATGGTTTTGCAGGCATTATGCTTTGAGTAGTGTGGGTCTCCCACAATGTATAGTCCCGCTTCAGCAGCATGGATACGAATTTGGTGAGTTCGACCTGTTTTTGGTGAGGCTTTCCACATACTATATTTATCTCTGCCCAGCTCCATGAGTTTGAAGTGAGTTTCGGCATCTCGGCCATTTTCATCGTGCATGCGAGTGTTTCTCTTCTTGGGGTGTCTGCCTAAGGGTAGCCGGCTTGTGAATTCCATGCGCAGCAATTTTCCAAAGGCAAGAAAGTGATACTCTTTCTCGACTTCTCTAAGTCGGAAGGAATTCTGTAGTGTTTGATAAGCTTCTTGAGTTTTAGAAAGAACTAAGATGCCACTGGTGTCTTTATCGAGGCGGTGGACTAAACCCTGACGACTTTCATCATCACCTCCCTCTAATTGGTGACCATGGGCAAGAATAATATTTAAAATACTGCCAGTGTTGGTGCCGGGATTGGGCTGGGATAACAAACCACTGCTCTTGTTTACGACAAGCATATGCTCATCTTCATGGAGAATGGATAGTTCTCCCTCTTCGGGGATAAGTTGCATAATATTGGAAGGGGGCTAAAACTTAGTGAATGCCTTTTTGGTAGACTCTTTTTTCTGGTGCAAGTTCTAGAACACGTAAACCAAAATGCTGATCACTTGAAATGACTATTTCGCCATTGGCGCAAACGGAATTGCCTAGAGATAGATCGGCTGGTTCATCGCAAGGTTTCCAAAATTCGACAACAGAACCAACGTTAAGCGTTAAGAGTTGCTCAAAATCCATTTGCCTTTCGGCTAGAATCACATCGGCACCCACATTAAGGTGGCGAATTTTTTCTACTTTTGCCTGCATACCACTGCTGGCTGGTGCGGGAGCAGCTGGAGACTCTGCGGGTGCTTCACTGTCATCTCCGCTAAGGGCGGCTAGTGCGTCATCAGGAGAGACAGCTTCACTGTCATCCCCACCAATAGCAGCTAAGGCATCGTCAGTGGATACAACTTCACTGTCATCACCGCCAAGTGCTGCCAATGCATCATCAGTAGAAACAGCTTCCCCTCCTTCTAGGAAAGTAAAAAGAGACTGGTCAAGAACTTGTATGAGACTCTCTTCGTCGTAGCCTTCGAGGCTTAAAGTTGATGAGCTCAACTGATCGCCATCGCCAAAACCGGGCACTTCGCCTTCGATGTTGATAAGATCTGGAGTGCTTGGTTTGGTTTGTACAGTACAGGATTTTTGATCCCTTAGAATGGTTGCTGTGGTGGCAGATAACTGATTAAAGCATTCATTAAGCCCATCAATTTCTTCATCACCGACACTACCTTCCCTTGTGGATTCAACAAGAGCATCATCAGCTCCCATG
>JADGBV010000090.1 GCA_015231345.1 Planctomycetota bacterium | reverse complement strand
CCTCATAGGCAATAAGCCTAGATACAGAATCATAGGAATACATTTTATCAACACCACTTTCATGGCTATCAATATCAGCAACTCTATTTCCAAACAAATCATACTGATACGAAAACCCAACCAAGGTATTATCGTTCTTCAGCCAATTCAAGGCAGTCACTTGCCCCCTTGCATCTCGCTCATATTTCGCTACCACATCTGATGAAGCGTATAATTTTTTACTTTCAACAACTAAACGTAAATCTCCATCTTCTGGAGTATCATATTCATAATCATAGTCAACTAGCACTATAAAATTACCTGAAGACAACAATGACAATTGGTCAACTTGCCCCAATTCTGTATAAGAGTACTTAATTGTTTTTCCAGATGGGTAAATTAGAGTATCAAGCAGCCCTTCCCTATATTGTTTAACGACCACCTTTTCGTCTAGCCCGTCCAATTCCTGAGACAGTGATACTTCTTGATTCAGTCTGTTATACGCATGAGTATTTTTAACATAAAAATTATTGCTATTATTGTCTGTATCAACTGTAAGTCGACCCAAAGAGTCATAAGTAAATGATTGCAATCCAGCGCCTGAATATTCTTTCTCGATTAACAAATCTCGATTATTATACTTATATTTAATCGTGTTGTTATTCTGATTAGTGCGATAAATCAATCGTCCCCTTTTGTCATACTCTTTAAGCACTTTACCGCCGTCAGAGTATTCTTCTTCTATAACGAGGTTCTTGTAATTATATTTATAGCTAGTGGTATTTCCCGAACTATCCTTTATGCTTAATAGTCTTCCAAAAACATCGTAGTCTCTACTGGTACTAAGACTTAAATTCGTAGAATCTTCTATTTTTAATATCTGTTGATTGATCTTGTTGTATGCATATTGTTCAACATTTTGAACACCATCTATATTCAGGCTAGATGATTCAATTTTATTTCCCAAACGGTCATATGAGTAGAAAACATCCAACCCTAACGGGTCCGTTTCCTTTTCAATTAGACCTTGTAAATTATAATTTGTATACTGACTAAAACTAGCAGGATTTATCTTTTGAGTCACCCTCCCGAGAGAATCATAAACCCTCTTTAACTCAACCCCAGCACCATTAGGGTTCAAAGTTAACGAATCTGCAAACGACATTTCATTATAGTCGATAACACAATGCACCCCATTGGCTTTGACCAAAGAGTGAAGCCTTCCATACTCATCATAATTTATGTAGGTGGATAATCTTTGATAAAAGGCACTTGTGTCATCGGAAGCAACAAGAGGGTTATCATCATCTTGAGTCGTTTGAATCAAGTTCCCTTTTCGGTCATATTTATAAGTCATATAAACGCCTAACGAATTTTTCTCCCATGCTATTTTTCCGGAGTTGTCATAACCATACTCTGTCGTGCCTCCCTCTGCATCCATTATCATAATTACACGGTCCAAATCATCGTATACGAACTCAGAAATTAGACTTATTTCGTCCCTTCGAGATTGAATCCTCCCTACAAGATCATAACTAATTATGGACACTCCTCCTCCATGATCGGTAGTCATATTTATGCGACCATAGTCATCATAGGAGTAGTAAGTATTATAAGCAAACCCCTCTGGGTCCTGTGTTTTTCGAATTAATTTGCGAGTTGTATTATAAAAAAAATTTGAAATCAAACCAGCTGAGCTTATTGTAGAGCTAATTTTGCCATTAACACCATATTTTTTTTGTTCTACATCTCCGTTTGCATTTGTTACTTTAGTCAATCTATCTAAAATATCATATTCATATCTAGTTACCGCACATTCAATATCTGAAAGCTTCTGACTTTCTAAAATTTTCCTATCAAAAATGTCATATTCATATTCAAATAATTGAAGAACCGATCCATCTTTCTCTAAAAAAACCTTGGAAAGAACATTATCATTCTCATCATAAGTCTTTTCTTCACATGATCCATTTGGATACAATATCTTTATTACGTTATTTTGCATATCGTAATAATGTGTAGATTCTAGAATTTCATTTTCTCCATCGTTAGACACTTTATAAGTCCCCTTAAGTGAATACACCATCCCAGTATCTTCATCTTTATTTACGCTATACTCATAACGATAACAATCAACAGCAGAACCATAAACTTTAACTATACGACCATCGGGAAGATACTCTATATATTTCTCACCTCCATTAACATCAGTAGTTAATTCAATTTTATGACCATCCATATTAACATATGTCATATAATGAATTTCATTACCCAGAGCATCTATTAAGCAAGCAAGCTGCTCTTGCCTATACCTATATTGGGCCACAACAATCTCAGAGCCATCAACTAAGAGATCTGTACTTCGCACCTTTTTACCCAACCCATCTATCTCATGACGAGTAACAATACCTTCACTTTCACTTTCAATCAAATTCGATAAATTATCATAGGAATAGTATGTTCTTTGACCATTTCGAGATTTAACATACTCAGGTGCACAGCATGAAAAGGTTTTCTCTAGCGTCGACCCATCTAAATATTCAAGCACCTCAATGTGACCATAAACATCACGTTGTATAGCAACTTCTTTAAAGACCAATTCATTAGATATTATATCATAGATTTCTTTTGAGATGATTTGCCCATAAATATCTTTAATAACAACAGTTTTTTTGCCATCAATAACACTGTCACTACCTTCATTAGGCACTCCCTCATAAGTTGTTTGAATCAAATTATTATTTTCAATAAAATATTCAAAAACTGTTAATTTCCCGTTAGGCTCAATCTTTCTTGCTACTTTACCTTTATAATCTCCACTTCCATATTGATATTCAACAGTAACCAAATTAGATAAATCATCATATGAAGCCCCTGGTTTCACACACTCAATAATAGTGCGCTTATTGCTAGAGTAGCCATAGTATTTTCGAGACACCTCCAAACCTCTAATATATGATATTTCACAGCGCACCTGCTCTGAACTTACGCTCCCATCATCTCCTTCCACAATAGGGTCGTATGAATATACAATAACCTCACACTCATTTTCAGGTGAATCAAAAGGACCAGCTTTATAGCAGATAATCTTCTTGCTTGTCTTATCACTTTGATCGTATTCGTATTTTTCCCAGTAACCCGTATAATCACGAAAATGCTTTAGCTTTTTGTAACCTAATTCTCCTTCGACATCATTATAGCCCCATTCTTCCCACATATTTAAACCATCGGGATCTTTTGTTACCTTAATCATTTTTGTGCCAAAAGCAAATTTTCTCTTCACCTCTTCTTTTGTTGATAAAACTTCTCCATTCTCATTTCCTTCTTTAATAGTTACTCGTTCAGTCTTAATAGTCTTTTCGCTATTCCAAGATATTGCTCTTTCATAATAACCATGGGATGCCATTTTAGACGCGACATCAAAGCCTCTATATAGAGTCCACTTATTTTCGTTTTCCACATAAACATATTCAGCCACTCTTATTCTACCTCGATTGTCTCGAGTAACTCTTAATCTATTATATTTGTCATAACTTTGATCAGGGTTTTCAATAGTAATGACCATAAAGGGCTCACCAGAGACACTATAAAGAGCATCTTCTCCATTCTTAAAAGCCTGCGATGCATGATATACGTAAATAACGTAGCTGTAATCAGACTTGGTGATGATATCGATAAATCGCTGGGGAGCTAACAACTGTCTAATTACATTGTTTTCTTTAATTACTTCAACTGCTGAGTTGCCATTTTCGTATTTCAAAGCGGATGGCTGTGATAATTCAGGAGTCATCTCTTCAGAAAATAGGCGTAAGTACCCCAAGCCAGATCCAGCAAGGCCAAAATCAGCAGCATGTCCCAACACTGTGAATGAAGATTTAATGCTACCAAGGGAATCACCCGCGATTAAAATTTGATTAGCACAACTGAGCCATACAGAAATGATAAAAACTTTAAGTACATACATTTTAGTATTCATAGTCTAAGATATAAGTTGCACGTTAATTAAAAACTTAAAATATTTTAAATACTGTCACTGCCATCGCTTTCGGGGCCACAAGAGCTGCTGGACGAACTTGAGCTACTTGATGAACTTGAGCTACTAGAAGAGCTAGAGCTACTGGACGAACTTGAGCTACTAGAAGAGCTAGAGCTACTGGACGAACTTGAGCTACTGGATGAACTTGAGCTGCTAGAAGAACTAGAGCTACTAGAAGAATTAGAACTGCTGGACGAACTAGAACCGGATGACGAACTAGAACCACTCGATGAACTAGAACCAGAAGACGAACTTGAGCCACTCGATGAACTAGAGCCGCCGGAAGACGAACTCGAGCCACTCGATGAACTAGAACCCGAAGACGAACTTGAACCACTCGATGAGCTAGAACCCGAAGACGAACTTGAACCACTCGATGAGCTAGAACCCGAAGACGAACTTGAACCACTCGAGGAACTAGAGCCGGAAGACGAACTTGAACTACTTGATGAGCTGGAGCTCTGAGACGAACTAGAGCCTTGAGACGAACTTGTTCCCGATGAAGGGTTCACATTTGGGTCCCCCCCTGTTGCGAAGCCTTGCCTAGAAACAGTGTCAGCTACAACTGCAGAGAAGACCATTGCCCCTTTCACAAAACTTCTTCTACTTGGAGCACTTAAAGAAGTCTGCTCTGCGTTCACATCAAGCTTTGACTGATCTTCATTCATTAATATCTCTCAAATTATTAAAATTCATAAGCATCAACATCATTCTGAAGCGGATATATCATGAATTTATTATTTAAAATAATATAAAAAAGCACAATAAAGGCCCCGACTTCTTGTCAACGCACTCTGAACCATAGTCATGCAAATTTTCCTCTATATACTGAGATACTCCGTTCCTAACAGCTTTCTTACATTAATGAATTTTACGAGCATGGGTAGATTGACAGTCCAGCTTTCCTTAAGAATATCATCAGGGCAGCCATGCAGTTACTCTCAAATGTGATGAATGATCTTCCAAAAAACACCAAAATCCTCTCCGAAACTAAGATTTTTCTTCAAAGTGTAGGCAAAGCTCCTGATGACCTACAGGGAAAGGGGTTAATTTATTGCATTGAAAATATCGAAGAGTACTCTTCCTCTTTTATTTCCATTAGCCTTTTAAGAAAATTAGGCTGTCGACTTCCTATTCAAGTTTGGCACACAAAAGCGCTCATCATAACTCCGAAAATGGAGAGTCTGCTTGCCACCATCGACGCCTCCACTATTAATGCCTCAGAGCATTTTTTCACTTTTGATGAATCAAATACCAAAAACACCTTAATTCTTTTGGCGGCAATAAAGTGCCCATTTAAGGAAGTTATGTTAATTGACAACACTGACATTTGCACCAGAGACCCAGCTTATCTTTTTTATGAACCTGCATACCTCAATTCTTCTGCCATTTTCTGGGCAGAAGAAGAACTCCTTCAGGTCTCTAACCCTATGAGGAAATTTATAGACCTCGATAACATAAAAACTAATACCATAGTCTCGAAGCATTTCCTCATAAACAAGGTTGAATCCTGGGAGGCTTTAAACCTAACTCATTGGTTTTCAACTCATTACTCACCTGTTTTCTCAACAGGGGATTTTTCAAAAAATCTTCTCATTGCGTTCCTCCATACAAACACAGCTTATTCCACACCTTGCCCTCCATATGAACGCAAAGACTCTGTATGCTATTACTCTGACCCTGAAGGGGAATATATTTTCCAATATTTAGGAGCACACTGGCACCCTCACAAAGATAAACCACATACCTTAAACTTTATCCACAGAGATTTATGCTTTGATTTGCACGCTGAATTAAGAAGAATTTCTCATATCATTTTTGAAGACAAAAAAGCATCACATGAAACTTCTTATAAAGTGCAATTTTCTGACGAGCAAATGGAGCTTAACTCCAATAACGCCAATATTTTATCTTCTTTCGCTCTAGCTAAAATTCCTCAACAGATCAGCTCATTCCAAGGAAAAGGAATAGTGTGTTACATTCAGAACACCGCTGACATCTCAGCAACATGGATTTGCATTAAGGCTCTCAGAAATCTTGGCTGCACTTTACCCATCCAGCTATTTGATCTTCAAAAGATACAACTAGACCCTGAAACCAGCAACCTTTTCAGCCCCCTCAATATTATATACACTCATATATATTCAGAGGCAGATAGACCTCTAGACGACACATTTACTTTAGAAAATTTCTTGCCATTCATGACCTTAAGAAGTTCTTTCGAAAAGGTACTCGTCATTGATACAGGGCTACTCCCCACCCAAAATCCCGAATATTTATTCGATAATCAATATTTTCTTGAAAATGGTGCCATATTTTGGCCAAAAGATAAGCTCACCACCAACGATCAAGCCTGGAGCATTTTTGGAGTCGATAAGTCAAATCATCCAGTAGCCAGCCAAAGTGTATTTCTAATCAACAAAACATTATGCTGGGAGGCCCTCAACTTATCAACTTGGTACTCCAAACACTTCACCTTCTTCGAGGAATACGTCAATAATTCAGTGGATTTACTTAGATTTGCTTTGTACAAAACAAACAAATCATTCACTTTCTCAGCAGCGCCATGCATAGTCAATAATGCTATTGAAACTTACTCTGATATTGATAACAACCTAATATTTCAATCCGTTTCCCATTTCAAATGGAATATTTACTCACCCCCACCCCTAGATATCAACGGTTTTTGCAATAAATCTCTGCTCTCTCATTTCGTTGATCTACAAAGTAAATGGCTTGGCCCTAGGCTTGATTTTCATTTTAATACATCACGTTTCTTAAATGACGATAACTCCAATGCCTTGATAGACAACCTCACAAACAAATTTTACTCTATGCGATATGAAAACGGAGAGGATCACTCTATACAGTTTTACCCGAATGGATTAATTCATTCATCAAGCCGTCCCAACCTTGTATCTTGGTCACTAAAGAAAGAACTTAATTCATATAGTCTTATATTTTCATCGGCATCAAAAAAAACCCTTACCACCATGATATTAGACAAAAACAACGAATGGATACCGAAACACCAAAGTTCAGACGACTCCCCATCATTCCTCAAGCCTGGCACACCTTTCTCTGAACTTTCAACTCTAGAAATAATTGAGAAAATTTCTCCCGAATCCAAAGCTAAGAACACACTTTCTCCTCTCATAAAAAAAACAATTTTATCAGGATTAAACAACCCTCTCATTGTTGAAATTGGGACTCAAAGAGACCCAAGGCTTAGCTCCAGACAAAAAGGGTGGAGCACAACATATTTTGCTTGGCTCGCTCACTATCTGGGAGGGCGGTTTATTAGTGTCGATAAAGACATTAATGCCATAACTCAATCTAAAAGAATAACATCAACCTTCAAAAATATCACCCATATTCATAGTAATATGGAGCAATTTCTTCATAAATTCAGTGATGCTATCGATATTCTCTATATTGATACGTCATCAAAATACAACACAACCACCATAAGCACGGACCTTTTAGGTTATTTAAATTCCCAACCTAAGTACATATGCTTAAATCAATGGCAGCAAATCATTAATTCCAGCTTACCCATAGTGAATAACTACAAAAGTCTCTTCCACTCCTCCGACAGTATTATTCTCGAAAGAACAAAAGAGCAGCCGACCTAACCTTGCTCAAAACTCGCTAAAACCCCAGGGTAGCTTTGCCGAGCTTCCCTGTGAACCCACAAAAGACTTTCGTACTCCCTTCTAGTCGAATCACAGTGATGTTCTGAATTATAAAATTGATTACCACCCAGGCTTCCTTGTACACATACGCCGTCACAAATATTCCTCACCCAACATTCATTACAGTCAGATTTCAGTCTATTTTCTATTGCATTTGACCGCGAGTCGAGAATATTAGGCAATGCACTTCTAACATCTCCCAGGGAGTAATTCGCCTGCCCAAAATAACAAAAACAAGGGAAAATATCCCCTCTCGCATCAATAGAGACTGACTTATTATTATCCCCACAAGGTGCTCCATGCATAGAAATAACCTTCGAAACCTTAAGTAAAGCTGCTTTCAAATCTATCACCCCTTGAGGGTCTGGACAACCCCCTGAAGCATAAAGAGCACTGTATTCTTTTATGCGTTTCATCTCATCAGGCTGTACCCTTAATCTGTCTGTTAACTTAGAATTTGAACCCAATGCCAATGCAGACACTTTCCTAATTTCAACTTGATGGTCTGTTAAAAAATTCTTTTCAGAATCATCCAAATTAAACGAATCCAGCACTAGATATAAGCGAATATTTTGAGAGGAACCAGCACCATCCCGACAATACTTAACAGCGCGTTTAAGCACCTCAAAGTCTAACACATGAGCACTTTGTAAAAAGTTAATAGTCAGATCACTTCTTCGTTGAGAGGCATTGACGATAAAATCAATTGAACTTTTCACAGTCAACCAATCGACTTCAATGATATTCTTCCCCCCCTCGCCTTCATCAATTTGACCACAGTACTTGCAATCAACTTTCTCCCACTGAGAAAGTGCTAAGTTTAATTCATTAAGCTTGAAACATTCATCTCCTTTAAGTGCACATAATGTCGTTTGGAGGGAAATATCTTTAAAAAAGCCATCTTCCTTCATTTGATTCACACTATTCATCACATCCACAAATATTTGCGGACCTAACTCTGGAAATTGATCAGCTAACTTAAAAATCACTTGATCTTGAGTGTTCTCTCCAGCTAGCTTGAAGAAAACATAAGTGAATTCATTAATATCAAAAATTAATTTTGAGCCTAAATCGTATAAGAAATAATCCCCCCCATGCTCAAAGACATGATACGAGCCTTGTGGCAATAATGTTTCTTCTAATTTCATTGATAAAAGTATAGGTGCTATGCAAATTCTAATTAATTTAGTGGATTATCAAATACACAATATCGTCTATGCTTTAATATTCCACTCCGTAAGCTTTCTGCTTTGTCACTAAACTCCTAATTGTTTTTGCCTGCTTTGAAGATAAATATTGAACCACCCCCCCTTTGAAATATAGCTCAATTCTTCTAATCACATCTACTGGTTCAATCAAGTCCATACACTTGGCTATCCCACCCACTACATTTTCGCATAATTGCTCCAAATTATCTTTACAATCACCATCACCTAAAGGGACTACCCTAGATTTCCAGCACCCACCATTATCGCAGCAAGACAGAGCCCCATTCATGTGAATATATTGATGATGAGGATAAGCTTCCCATTGAGAAGGCTCTCTTCCTCCAGCCACAACAACACACGGTCGATTTTTAAGTCCATTTTTACATTCCACTGCTGCAGCCAAATGCATAGGAAAACTCACGGGAGTCAGAACACCTTGAGAGTGATAATGCAATCGAATCAACTGTCTCAAGTCAGTTTTTCCCACCAAGTTCAACACTCCATTCAAATTTGGGTGGTAATGAGACTCTTGCCCAATCTGTACAAATAATATTTTTCCTTGAAAATAGTCTATGACTTCCTGAAACCTACGGTAATCCCACCACTTAGCTGTAAAATCAAACTTTCCACCTGCATCCAATATCCAAAAAGGAGTACCCATCCCCACAATTTCTTCCACTTGAGAAATCCATGTTTTTTCTTGATCCGATATATAAATATCGCCTTTAAAAGCAACAGGTTGAATATTTATATTCAATTTATGATTTAAGTCCTGAATATACCCATGTATAAAGTGGTATGGACTATCATTACTTGAGTTGATTAATGGGTACTCACATTCTATAATTTCCACATCTTTTTCAGCCTCATCGAGAGAAGTCAAAAGAGGGTTATACTCCCATAACTCTTTACATGAAGTTCTTATATCTATCAGAAATTCATTAGGGTAAGAAGCGTGAATACTCTTAACTGCTGCAGTCAGCATGACAATGTCTCCAGGGCTTAAAAAGCTCCGAAGGATAATTTTTTTTGGCATTATTTTACAGTCTTCATAAATTTTTCCCTGTCACAAATATGCAATAAAATATATTTATTCAATCTTTCTAGCATCTTAGCTCCACTTGACGAACCTCATTGTACTTCAAACTGAATAATTAAAGTCAATAATTTTGCTAAAAGAGACGTCTTTATTATGATTGGCATGCCTCAAATAATATTAATCCTTGTCTTACTCATTTTGTTCTTTGGAGCCAAAAGAATCCCAGCTTTAGCAGGATCACTTGCACAAAGCATTAAAGAGTTCAAAAAAGTAAGCAACGAGGATGATTCAAACATATCTCAGGGATAGAATACGATTCCTCCTTCTATTTATCAGCACATTATTCATTCGTAATCATGAAATTATTTAAACTATTCATTCTTTTCAGTTCTGTATTCCACGGCATATTTGCCAATGAACCTAAAGTTCCATGGAATTTAAAGCCTGAAGATGTAACCAATTATAAAGTTTTCGTAGAGCTACTTGCTTACAAAACCCCAGGACTTCGAAGAGCTATAGATGAATCTATACAAAAAATCAATGAACTAGAAGGAAGCTTTAGTGAAAGTCAAAAAAGCGCTAGATCAAATATTGAAGTTGACCTCGATAAGCTAATTAGAATAGCTGAACAAAAAGTAGATATAGACAACATTCAAATACTAAAATCTGTTAAAAAGGACTTTTCTCATCCAATTAACAACAGCCAGATCAAAACCAAAATCAATAACTATAACATCTTTTTAAAATCAAGTCGTGTAAATACAGATAATTCAATTGCTAAAATACACAAGTCCCTAAAGCTTAGGTTTCAAATTGAAATAAAAAAAGCTTATAAGTCTCAACCTGAATTTTCTTCATGGCTCAATAACTGGATGAAGAAAATAATTGACCTGGATTCACTCCAAGAGGCCAAGCTACACCCATACTACAAAACAAAGAATGAAACGTGGGATATTAATATCTCAAAACAAGTCATCAGATTCAAACCCAATAACAAAAAATGGTCGAATTTTGTACCTTTCACTTACAAAGACAATACACTAACCGTATACCAAGGAACCAAATGGAAGGATGTATGGCAAACTGATGATATGGGCATGAGCTTCAACTTAGTTTCAGTGGAAAATGGAAGAAAGCCAAAAGAGGCAAAAAAAGCAAAAATATTTCAAGTCAAAAAAACAAGCAAGTAATAAAGAAACCTGCATTTTACCTCTTCATTACATATCATCATTAAGACCTGAGGAAATTAACGCAGGTCATGCCCCCTGAATTATATTAAAATTTGTTTTTTCTGTGGAATACGTGTTCTTGGTAATTGTCAATACCAGTGCTAATTCTAACTTTATTTGCTCCAAATTTTCTTAGATTATCTGAACCAGGCATCTCTGGCTCAGAATTATCTTAA